>DATIQH010000141.1:0-10757 GCA_035471155.1 Nitrospiraceae bacterium
ATCGTTCCATCAGGGGAAAACAGCCGTCGTCGTCCCTCATGCAATGTCCATGCGGAGTCCTGATAGCGGGCTTCATCGGCTTCAGTCACCTCGGTCAATTGAAAACTGTGGTCGAATTGAAAGAGCCGCACCTTGCCTAAGAGCTCTCCGTTGACAGAAACGCTCGTCACATGCATGAGGCTGTCGGCCCCAACTCGTGTCCAGGGCTGCTTGAGATTTACGGCTGCAGCAGGCAGTTTTTTCTCAATGCGTGTGGTTCGAATTTCTTCGGACTTCGTCGCGGCCAACGGGATGACAGTGGAACTGAAAAGCAAGAGCACGAGGGTGATCCCCGATGCAAAGACGATAAAAGGGGAAGTAATCCAGGGCAGACTGATGCCGCAACTGCGCATGGCCGTGATTTCGTGACCCCGGGAAAGCAAGCCGAACGTGAGCAATGTGGCCATCAGGACGGCCAGCGGCGCGATTTGGAAGGAGATCGCGGGAACCTTGAGCAGGAAATACGTCAGCACGTCGATCCAGTCGGCGTCGTAACGCAAGAAACGGCGCACTTTTTCGAAAAAGTCGATGACGAGATAAATCGTCATCAGCCCGCTGAAGCACATGGTGAAGATTTTTCCGTACTCGCGAAGGAGATAGCGGAAGAGAATGGGCATGGGGTTACCGGCGGCTCATGATAGAAAACCACACGACGGTGGTGACAGCGAACAGGCCGTTGGGTATCCAGGCGCCGGCAAAGGGCGGCAGGCTTGCCGTCGTGACCAGGAATTCGCACGCGATATTCAGCATGTAGTAGACGATGACGACCAGTACGCCTACCGCAAATCCGCCGATTCGACCGGACCGTTTCGAGGCGATACCGACGGGAACACCTAACAGGCAAAATATCAGTGAGGCAGTCGGAAAGGCCAGATCTTTATAATATTCCATCAAACGCCTGAGGGCAGGCGGGTCGCGCCATTGAGATTGTGTGAGTTGGGCGATAATGGCATCGTAGGATGGACGTTCCTCCGTGGCCGCGTAGCCGCTTTGGTTGAGCGGGAGTTTCAGATCGTAACTGACGAAAGACACGTACTCGTATTGATCGGTCTGATTCGGCCGGCTATGAATGACTCCGTGCTGAAGGCGCAAGGCGACTTGATCGGTCGAGGCATCCATGATGACTTCGTACTGTTGTGCGACGATGATGCGAGGATCATTTGCCTTCCTCTCGTCGGAGACAAAGATACCGGTCGTGGCTTGCTCAGGAGTTCCATCCGGGACATAGATCATGATCTTGGGGATGGGCTCGTTGAATGTTCCTCGCTCCAGCGACAATACGAGTTGATCACGAAGCAGATTCAGCGCCACTTTCTTAAGGTTTGTGGAACTCCAGGGCTGTCCCCACTGAGCGAGCCACACGGTCAGTCCGAACACGAGCAAGGCGAAGAGCAGCACTGGGCGAGCCAGGCGTATCAGGCTCAGACCCGCAGTCTGCATCGCCACCAATTCTTTGTCGAAGGACAGTCGTCCGAAGGCAGTGATCGAGGCGATGATTCCTGCGATGGGGAGAGTCAACACCAGGAACGAGGGCATGAGGTGCGCGAAGACCTGTAAGACAGCCATGATTCCGACGCCCTTCGAGACCAGCAGTTCCACTAACCGCAGGAGTTCCCGCGTGAGCATCACAAAACACAGCGCTCCGAGGCTGATACTAAAGGGGGAAAGGAGTTCGGTAAAGATGTAGCGATCCAGCAACGTTCGTAGAAACATTCGAAGAATCACGCTCCCAGGAGCCTGTCCGATATGGACTGTTCGCTAAGGCGAACGATCTGCGGCCAGTCGTTTCGTTCTCGGCCGGAAAAAAACCGCAATGTATTCCGGTGAATACACATCGATTTTTTCGCGCTTGCGGCTTCGCATCTGACCGCGCCTCCTTTGCTTCGTCACGAAAGCCAGATCAAACAGATTTTTAGCCTCATTTCACACTATAGGCGAGCAGGCAGGGGTTGTCTACCTCACGCTGGCGCCTGTGCGTCAAAGAATGGCTTGACAATATTTGAAGTACCGTGATACATGCTGCGCGAACTGCAACAGAGATGGGTTTTGTGATTGATCTTGTCTCTCCAATGAACCGATCTCTCCAACCTGTTTTTCATCCTGTCTTTTTCTTCGATCATATGCGTTGCCGGTTTGATTTCGGGTGCGGCCGCGTAACTCAGCGTGGCCATTGAGGAAAGGAGTGTTTTGTGAAGACAAAAGGCACGGTCAAATGGTTTAACGATCGAAAGGGATTTGGGTTCATTCGTCTTGAGAGTGGGGATGATGTCTTCGTACATTATTCCGCGCTGCAAGGGGAAGGATTCAAGACCTTAAAAGAGGGAGAGAACGTCGAGTTCGAGGTTGTGCAAGGCGCAAAGGGGCCTCAAGCTTCGAACGTCTTGAAGACTGCCATCGCCGAGTCTTGACCGGACATTCTACGGGGTTGTGTCACCGAGAGGCCTGCCTTCCATGTCGAGGCAGGCCTTCGTATTTCTGATGAACACGCCGCATCCAAATGCCCCATTTCATTGACAATATCCATCGACACTGTTAGCGTCTGATCGTTAGCCGACATGATTCATAAAGGTTCGTCGTAAAAGCGCGCAGCCGTGTAGCCACGCTTGCAGCAAAACCGTCATGAATCATGCGGGTGAGGGAGGTCTGACTTGGCGATCGACCGCGGTAGCGTGTTGCATAGCGCACAGCTCTTTGCGTCACGAGGCCAGTTCGACGCGGCCATCAATGAATGGAAAAAGCTCTCCAATGAGTCGCCGGGCGATGGAAGTATCTTCAATTCAATCGGGGAGTTACACCTTAAGCGCCAAGCCACCAACGATGCCATAGCAGCCTTTCTACAGGCAGCCAACGCTTTCCGTGCCGAAGGGGCTACGCTCAAGGCCATCGCCACGTTCAAAAAAATCTTGAAACTTGATCCTTCCCGGTATGATGTGTTGCGGCATCTCGGAGACCTCAATGCCGAACGCGGGCTGCTCAGCAGCGCAGTTCAAGATTATCTGACACTTGGGAAACACTATCTCAAAGCGGGAAAAAACAAAGACGCTCTGGATATCTATAAGAAGATCGTCAGCCAGGACCCTTCAAATCTGGATGCCCAACAGCGCGTGGCGGAACTGTGCTTGCAAGAAAATATGCAAGACGAAGCCACGAAGGTCTATTTACAGTTAGGGCGTGAACGATCGGCCCAGCAGCGCTATGCTGAGGCGAAGGATGCCTATCAAGCTGTTTTACGGATCGATCCTGCCAATAGTGAAGCCGCCCAGTTCATCGAACATTTCAAAAAGACCGGTGGGAGCACAAGCGGCGCCGCCAAAACTGGAGGCGGTTCTCCAGGAGTCCCGCCCAAGACCACCGAGCCGCTCAATCTGCTGTCGGAGGCTTCCCGCCGTATCGAAGAAGAACAGTTTGCCGGAGCTGAAGCCATTCTCAATCAAATGCTGACCAAAGAGCCAGGAAACCCTGAAGTCTGTCAATTGCTCGCAAAATTGCATCTGCGACGTGGAGATCTTCAGGTGGCGTTCGGCGAATACCGCTACCTTGCAGGGGCGGCTTTACGGGCGCAAGACTACGAAAAAGCTGAGACACTGATCATTGATTTTTTAGCGGTCCAGCCGCAGTCGGTTGCAATCCTTGAACTCTACGGAGAGCTCTACGAGGAAAAAGGCGATGCCGAGAATGCAGTACTCCAGTATGGAAAGGCGATCGAGCTTTTGCTCCAACACCCAGAACCTGGCATGCCGACTCTCCATGAGGAACTGTTTGACAAGGTGCAATCCCTTGGTCCTGATAATCCCATCGTCGCGAAGCTCTCTGTATTGATGAGCGGCGGGAGTTCTCCTGAAGAATCTCTGCCGGCGGCGCCCCAGATGTCGGCCGAAGCGATCGCTTCGGCGCCGGAGCAGTCGTCTAAATTTTCATGGACGGGAACGGCGCCTGACGATCCTTGGAGTGCATCACCAGAAACGACCATGCCGCACAATGGTTATTCCTCTCACGCCGAGCCGGAGGTCGCATCGGTTCAATCGGAGCCCTCGTATTCGACGGAACCGGAGCCGGTTGCGCCGAGCAGTGGATTCTCTTTGTCGAATGCCGAGCCGGACGAGCAAAGGATGGCGTTGTCGCAAGAGGCAGGATTGGACGCACCCCTCTCAACGGAAGAGCAGTTTCAGGCGTATATGAAGGCCGACCAGCAGGCAGAGGCGGATCAGGCAGAGACTCAAGAACTGTTCGGCTCCTTGCTTGAAGCCAAAGGCGATACCGCCGGGGCAGCGTTGCAATATTCACGCGCTCTCGAATTACTCTTGGCTCATCCAACCAATGAGAGTGCGACTCGATTAGCAAACCTCTATGCGAAAGTCAAAGAACTCGCTCCAGCGAGCCCATTGGTCGCCAAGTTAGCTTCGACATTTTCACCGGACGTCAAGGCGTCAGACTCTGCCGTCGAACCGCCGGTTTCTGTTCCACAGGCGAACGAGATTGATCCGGAGACTCACTATATGCTGGGAGTTGCCTACAAGAACATGGGATTGCTGGAGGAAGCAAAAGAGGAATTTTCTCTCTCGATGAGGAGCCAACAATTTTTTTCCGACTCCTGTCTTATGCTCGCGGTCTGCTTGAAAGAGCAGGGAGAGTGCCCTTCGGCGAGCGCGCAGCTCGAGTTGTTACTGCAGAACCCGAAGTGTCAAGGAGCCAAAGCGCAAGCCATTCGCTATGAACTTGGCTTACTCTACGAAGTCCAAGAGCAGTGGAGTCAGGCTGCCGGCATCTACGAATCCATCCCAACCTTCCACGACGTGCCGCAACGGCTCGAATCTATTCGCACGCGCAGCACCCCAACAGAGTCCGCTCCAGTATTTCGCTACGGAAACTAGCACGGATCGCTCTCGCCTAGCCGGTGTGGCACAACGCAAGATGCTCAAACAGGTCGTCCAGCAAGGCCGTAGCGAGTAAAGGGCCGAGGAGGTAGATACCACACTTCGTGTGTGCCGTTCGCTCCTAGAATGGATCTTGGCGAACGGCAAAACCTCTCCAGCGTTCCGACCCCCGAGAATCTCATAGGTACGTTGAGGGTCTGAACGATGCGAGAACGCTGCTGGCAGCCTGTTTCAGCATCTTGTTAGTGAAGCTCGTTTGGTGCGGGACGTCCGTCAAGGACGGCTTGAATATTTTTCAAACACACCAGACCCATCTGAACCCTCGCGTGCACGGTCGCAGAGCCCAGATGGGGGAGTAACACTACCTGCTTCAACTGAGCGAGGGTTGGAAGGAGCGCTGGTTCTTCTTCATAGACGTCGAGTCCCGCCCCGGCGATCACTCCAGCCTTGAGCGCGGTCACCAACGCTCCTTCATCGACGATCGGGCCACGCGCTGTATTAATGAGGAAGGCGGTGGAGCGCATCCGGGACAATTCGCGCGGCCCAATAAGATGGTGGCTGGCCGGCGTAAGAGGCGCATGGATCGTTACGATATCGGCTTCCCTCAATAGATCCTGCAATGATCGATATTCCCACTCAAGGGGGAGAGATGAGTTGGCCTGAGGCCGGCTAGTGTGGTAGCGCACCGGCATGCGAAATCCCACTGCGCGATGGGCTACCGCTTGCCCGATTCGCCCCAGGCCGATAATCCCCAGTGTCTTGCCCGAAACTTCCGCCCCTAAGAGTTCTGTGGGACTCCACCCTGTCCAGCGACCGGACCGAACGAGGGCATCGCCTTCGACGACGCGGCGCGCCGTCGCCAGGATCAAGGTCCAGGTCAGGTCCGCGGTGGCATCCGTCAAAACATCCGGAGTATTGGTGACGATCAGACCGCGTTCCTGCGCGGCAGCAAGATCGATGTTGTTGTACCCAACCGCATAGTTCGCCAGAATTTTCAATCGAGTGGCCGCATGAATGGTTTCGGCATCGATGCGATCACCCAATGTCACGATTGCGGCGTCGGCTCGGCAGAGCCCTTCACGAAGCGCCGATGGAGCAGGCAACACATCGAGCGGTTCTTGCGCCAGCTGAAATTGCTCCCGCAGGATGGCCATGATCGGATCAGGGAGAAGGCGTGAGAGATACAGAGTGGGGCGTGTATCGGTCATAGTGTAGGTTCCTATCGGTGCCGATCTTAGCAGGATGCGGAAAAATTCTGCCAGCGTAGAAGATCGTTACCTGGTTGATTTGGTTTGTCTCGTTTGTTTGGTTGAATGAAAATAACCTGACAAATCAAGTCAACCAAACAAACCAGATAGACAAGAGAAGCCAGACTTGTGCTTATCTCAAGGGTCCATCTAGAATGAGCGACCAATCCATTATGGCTGCACCGATTCTCATTCTTCCTGAACGCTCCCACGCCATTGCCGCAGACCTTCGGGCCACACTAGGCACGGACAAAGTAAAGGACGATTACTCAACACGTACCGCCTATGCAGTGGATGCGAGTATTTATCGGATGACACCGAAGGCAGTCGTGCTTGTGGAGTCCGAGGAGGACATTGTCGCCACAGTACGCTACGCGGTAGAGCGAGGCATCCCGCTGACGCCGCGCGCGGCTGGAACGAATCTGACTGGCTCGGCGATCGGGTCCGGAATCATTCTGGACGTCTCGCGGATGAATCGGGTGTTGGAATTGAATCGAGAAGAGCGATGGGCTCGGGTACAACCCGGTATTGTTCTGGCCGAACTCAATAAACAGCTGGCGTGCGACGGTCTGCTATTCGGGCCCGATCCCTCAAGCGGCGACATGTGCAAGCTGGGCGGGATGTTGGCGAACAACTCATCCGGCCCTCACACGCTGCGGTATGGCGCAGTGAAAGATAATGTGGAAGCGCTCCGTGTCTGCTTGCAATCCGGTGAATGGCTGAACGCCAGGGCCTACGGGTTCGATGATCCGGTCTGCGCCGATCTACTAAAAATGCACAGGCCGCTTCGGGATCTTCAGTCGCTGATACAAGACAATGCCACGCTGATTGCGCAGAAACGTCCGGCGGTCAGCAAAAATAGTTGCGGATACAACCTCTTTGGCCTCGTCGATGGACTTGCGCGAGGCCGCTTCGATCTTCCCAAGCTGTTTGTCGGCAGTGAGGGCACACTCGGTCTGTTCAGCGAAGCGACGATCAAACTGGTCGAGAAACCGCAGGCGACTCTCACGGCGCTTATCCATTTCCATCGCTTGGAAGACGTGGGCGATGCCGTACCGAAACTGCTGGAATTGCGTCCGAGCGCCTTGGAAGTGATGGATGCCAACACGCTCAATTTGATCGGGCGGGCGAAGCACGGTATCCCGGCCGACGCAGCCGCCACCCTTCTGATTGAATTGGATGCGGATGGTTCGCAGACTGATCTTCGCACGCAAGCTGAGCGTATGGCCGAGATCTCTCGGCGGTATCGCCTCACCTCCGATCCTGTGATCGCCTTTGATCCTGAGCAGCGGGACCAATTATGGAAGGCCCGTAAGGCGCTCTACCCCACGCTCTATCGATTCGATTCCAGGAAGAAGCCCATCAACTTTGTCGATGACGTGGTGGTGCCGGCTGATCGAATCAGCGAACTCATCCGCTATTTGGGAGAGTTCTTTGCCGGGCAGCGAGTGCCGGTTGCGATTTTCGGCCATATTGGAAATGGAAATGCCCACATCATTCCCTTGCTCGATGTGAACGACCAAGATGATTTTCAAAAGATGGTGCAGGGCTATCACGAGATTCACCAAGCGGTCTTGGACCGCTTCGGCGGTTCGATCTGCGGGGAACATGGCGATGGCCGGGTACGAGCCGAATACGTGAAGACGATGTTCGGCCAGGATCTCTACAACCTGTTCGTGCAGGTGAAGCAGAGTTTCGATCCGTCCGGAGTGCTGAACCCCGGCATCAAGATCAGCGACCGGCCCTTCACGGACCATATCGACTATGAACGATTGTCGAAGCCCTGCGCGACCTGCGCGAAGTGTAACGCCGTGTGTCCGGTTTACGATGTGTTTCAGTCGGAAGACATGAGTTCGCGTGGCTGGTTCGAAATCGTCACCGATAAGAACTACAGCTATCTCAATTCGAAGCGAGTGGTGGAGGCCTGTCTCAATTGCAAGTCCTGCCGTACCGCCTGTCCAGCCGGTGTCGACGTCTCCCAGCTCATTTTAGATCGGCGCGCTGAGCACCCAAATCCTACAGCCGGAGCAATATTTTATTATCATGCACAAACAGCGCGATTCGGACGATTCTTAAAGTTTCTCGCGAGATATCAATCGCTATGGGATCGACCGTTCATGCGGCGGCTCATCGATCATCTGACGAAACCATTCATGCGCGGGCTTGCCGAGACAGCGCGACTGTCGCCTCAATTGGTGTTGCCTCGACTCGCACAACGCCATCTCCGAGACCGCTATCCTGAGTTGATTCCTCAGGCGAAGCGCGAGCCTCGTTCTCCCGTGGCCTACTTCCACGGCTGTGCGGCCAATTACTTCGACGATGGGGTGGGGGATGCCGTCATTGCTGTGTTGCGCAAACATGGAGTCGAGCCGGACCTACCTTTACAACGCTGTTCCGGGACACCCATCGAAACCTACGGGCATCGTGCGCTCGCCAAAGAAGGAGCGCGGGTCAATCTTGCGTCGATGGCAGGGTATGAGAAGGTGGTGACCGGTTGCGCCTCCTGCACTCTCATGTTGAAAGACTATCCCACATTGTTCGCCGGTGAGCCGGAACAGACGGCAGCCCAGGCATTAGCGAAACGGGTCACCCATATTTCAGAGTTTGTCGCGCAATCGCCGATGAAGCCGGCCATGGCCAATTCGCATCCCACGAAGTGCAAGGTGGCCTATCATTCCTCCTGCCATCTGCGAGCGGCGGGAGTGACAAAAGAGCCGCGCGCGATTGTAGCAGCCTTGCCGGGTGTGGAGTATGTAGAAATGCCTGACGCCGATCGCTGCGCAGGTGGAGCCGGAACCTATCTCGTAAAGAATTTTGAGACGTCACAACGCATTGTCGAGCGCAAGCGGCGGGCCGTCGAACAGAGCGGCGCTGAAGTTGTGGCCACCAGTTGTCCTGCCTGCATGATTCAACTGCGCACCGGGTTGCAGGGCGCAGCGGAGGTCAAACACGTGGCTCAACTGCTTCAAGAGGCCTACGAAGCTGCAGACAGGTTGTAGGTCGGTCTGGCGAGACAAACCAAATAACGAGGCTTTAATGGTTACCGTGCTGGTATTTGGATTGACCCTTCGCGATGCGGTGGGGGAAACAGAATTTGAACTTGAGATTCCAGGGCCGACGACGGTCAGGAAACTCATCGAATTGAACCAGAATCGCATGGGTCCATTGTTGCAATTCTTACTGAATCGAGAAGTGATGATTACGGTGAATAAGAAAGTCAGCGCTGAAGATACGGTGGTCAGGGACAACGATATCGTGAAGCTCTCCCACCAATCACGAACATCCTATGATGGCACGAGAGACATTCCCGTATAGCAGGCCGCTGAAACAGTCCGCTGATCTCACCCGCCCAACCCCGGCGCGCCAAGACGCGCCTCTTCCCTTGCGTCGCTCTCACCTCGAAAGCATCCTCAACGTAGCCCTCGCGGAGAACAAGCTGTCTTGGCAGCTTGGGGTGGGCGGGTGAAAAGGAAAACGCCTCCGGTGCTTTCATCGGCTGCGGCCTTGCTGACAGACTGTTTGAGCAGCCTGCGGAGAGCACGTGGGTATCTTCGTCCAGCTAGGTACTGGTCTCTTCCCGATGGTTTCGATATTCCAGAAAGAGACGGCTGTGCTGGTTGCCGGTGAGTTCGAGGGTGATCGCCCCTTCCGGAGTCTCCCATGCCGCATGGTAGTGCAGATGGCCGATGAGGACTGCGACGCCCCAATAGTCGGGAATCGGTTGATAGAGATCGTTGTCCCACACGGTCTGGTCGCTCGTCGGATCCCCGTATCTAGCGGTGAGCAGTACTTTCAGTGTTCGGTAGTATTCGACAAACTCATTCAGTCCGTTGATGGGCCGCTGCAACAAGATGTATTGGCCACGAACGAGTGATTCATGGCGAAACTCATACCCTTCAAGCACACCATGATCGGAAAGGTTGCGCAGGTAGATCAGCTTGCCTTCTTCGTCCCGCTCGACCGGTCCTGCCACTGACCGGCGAAGGGCTTCTGGGTGCTGCCCCCGATGCTCCTGCATTGTCTGTAAGAAAGTCACTACCTGCCTTGTTACCTCTGCCTGTAACGTGGTTTGGTCTTCCTCGTCGAATGGAATAGGGAACGGCGAAGGCGCAGGAACAATCTCCGGATTGGCGGATGCGATGGAAGTAAATCCAGCCAGAGTCATGCCGAGCACCACTGCGATGAGACCATGCATAAGTGGGAGGATAGAGAGGATACGGGATGCCGGTCTATCCTACAAAAGGCTGGAATTCAGCGCAGTCGGCGTTTGGCTTTGGCCGTCGGCGGGGCGGTGAGAGGATCGTCGGGCCAGGAGTGTTTGGGATAGCGGCCACGGAGTTCTTTCTTCACTTCGAGATAGGCCGACTTCCAGAAGCTGGAGAGATCCTTCGTGACCTGGACGGGCCGTCGTGCTGGCGACAGTAGGTGCAGCATGACCGGAATTTTCCCATCGACGAGACGGGGCGTGTCCTTGCAGCCGAACAGTTCTTGTAACCGCACAGCCAGGATAGGCAGATCCGGTGTGTCATACTCCACGCGAATGCTCGAACCACTTGGAACTGTCAAATGGGTGGGGGCCCAGCGTTCGAGTTGCCGT
>DATIQH010000142.1:0-3052 GCA_035471155.1 Nitrospiraceae bacterium
ATTCTCGTTGTGTGGGATATCGCGTCTACTTTGACGAGGACCGTCGATCTCAACGGTGGGAACCACGGAACTGTCAGACAAGCGCCCACTAGCTGGTTTGTTTCGTTCAACCAAAAAACCGGACAAGCCAAACGAACAAAACTGGCTGGCGGATTTTTTCAGCATCCTGCTGGAAACGGACCGCACACACCGAAGACGACTCAAGTTACTTGAGTTTTGATGGAGTCCGAGCCGTATTCTTTGTGGGGGGATCCGGATCGAGAGGTTCTTTGATCTGCAGCCCGATGTCCTGAAGCGCTTTCCCGTACTGTCCGCAATACTCACGGGCACGCGCCGGTGCCTGCTCATATTTCTCCAAACAAGCCCGATACGACGCCAGGAGCAAGGTCGCCTCGTTGTAGACGGC
Source organism: Nitrospiraceae bacterium (assembly GCA_035471155.1). Lineage (GTDB taxonomy): Bacteria > Nitrospirota > Nitrospiria > Nitrospirales > Nitrospiraceae > Palsa-1315. The sequence goes on from DATIQH010000142.1 coordinate 407, forward strand.
GGTCGCTGCTTCGTCTTGCCGAAATTGTTGACATTGAATCGCCGCCTCTCGATCGACTAACGTCTCGCCCGGCATTTTCCCGCACGTAATGTCGATGTACTTCTGAGGGCGCACACAACCAGCCGTCACAAACAGCAGTGCGCAAAAAACCAATACGCCGAACATTGTTATCCTGGTGGCTGCCACTCGAGCTCCTTACCCGGCATTACTCATGACGATTCGTTTCGACATGGCGGAACGTAGAACTTCGGACCCCGTCTGTCGCGCTTTTCCCATCAGTCTCCCCTCAGTCTGACCCTGCGCCATTACACCCGGCACAACGGCATGTTACAAGCTTGTTAACTTCTTCCTCCTGGAAACAGGCTGCCACAACAGAACGCCCTCTCTCTTCGCGTTATCCAAAGATCACATCGCCTTCTTCCCTGTATGCATACAGGCACTCAGCACACGTTACACAAATTTGATCCGACGCTGATCGTCCGGTGCCTCGGACATAGTAAAAGTACGGCCATAGGGAGGTGACGCCGATGCCGAGCACAAGATCATCGAACCATGTCCCGAGAATTGCTCCGTCGAAGCATCCGAACAGCCACACGCAAAAGAGCGCGAATTACGCAGATTTTCAGAGCGAACTCCATAGACTGCGAGCGGTGTTCACACGAGAAACCATGATGTCCCATCTGATCATGACAGAACCGGAGCTCTTCCCCGATCCGGTCGACCAGGCTGCCGCTGAGCACGAACTCGATGTTTCCTTGTCCGTGATGATACTCGCCTGCGAAAAGCTTCGCCGGATCGAACGAGCGCTCACGTCCCTGCATGCTCGTTCGTACGGAATCTGTTCCCACTGCGGGCAAACGATCCCCTCTGCCAGGCTTCGAGTGCAGCCCGATTCGCTCTATTGCGTCCCCTGTCTCACTGTCATCGAGCAGAAAGCAGTCAGAAATTAATTCAATGCCACACCTCTCCCGTCAATCCGCACATCGGAACCCAGGTACGCCCCTCTCGTGCGCCCGCCTCCCCGCGCGTGTTCCTTCCTGCCACAGAAGAATGGACAACCCACGGGCTGCAACTTCCTTCTCCCATATTATTCATGTGCGCTTCTGCGCAGACGATTCTCGACTCAACCAGAAAAGATCACCGGAATGATCTCCACAACTCACAACCCTGTAATAAGGAGCGACTATGCAATGCACCCGATGTGCCGGATTGAGAGTGACTGAAGTCATCTATGAGGGAGGGAGCAGAGTTCTAGCCCTGCGATGCGTACATTGCGGAGACGTCATCGACCGTGTGATCGCATTCAATCGCCAGCGCCGCAGGCATCCGAAACCACACCGAGGCCGAACGCCCATCTTCGGAAACGATCTTGGAAGAAGATTCACCCCACGATAGCTTAGCACTCAAAGGGGTTCGTTTGGCTTATTGTGTTTGTCTGGTTGATTAGGTTTATCTGATTATTTCCGCTTCCCCAAAAACCGAACAGACCGGAAAAACCACATAAACGAGTGTGGCTGCGAGTGTATGCCCTGCAAGCGCCTCCACCGGCAGACTCATGCTGAAGAGTAGGTATTGAGTGCGTACGCGTCTTGAGGGCGCGCTACCGGATGAGTTCCTGCACGATGCCCTGGGCACTGTAACGGATGCGCAGCTCCTGCCCTGGTCTTGTCTGCAGCTTTCCGTTCGCCGGCCTGGCGCCCAAGCCAGGATCGATCGGCTCCATCTTGGTGGTCATCGTCCCGAGAGGACCTGCTTGCATTGTAGGAACTTCCGCGCGAGGAACAGATCGTATCGTATCCCTTGGCCGATAGATTGCAATTTCCCCTTCCTCGGAGGCCATGGCAAGATCCGGCTGGCCATACCGTTGGATCACCTCTTCTCTCGTGGTTCGGCCGATCGCAATCCAATCCTTCTGCTCGGAAACTACGGCGCACGCGCCGACAACAACTAGAGCGCCGAATGAGATCAGCAGAAACTGGAGACAGAACAAGAGATTACTGCTCAGCCATTGCATATCTGACTCCTTCGTTATGAGCAATCGACCGGACGCAACGCGCTTGGTCCGCATCACTCTGCCGACGTGTGCCGAATAATTTTGCCCTCCACCAAGTAGACGACGAGTTCAGCGATATTCGTCGCATGGTCGGCGATCCGCTCGTAGTACTTGCCGATGAAGGTGAGGCGGGCCGCCCGCGTGATAGTTCTTGAATCTTCCAGCATGAACGAGACGAGTTCTCTGAAGAGTTGCTCCGTGAGGTCGTCGACAAAGGGGTCGTCCCGGCAGACTTTTCGCGCCAGTTCGACGTCACGATTCACAAACGCATCCAGGCATTCTTTGACCATCCGGGTCGTCCACTCAGCCATTCTTGGAATATCGAGATAGGGTTTCAGCTGAGGTTCTTCGTTCAGCTCGATCGCCCGCTCGGCAACGTTTTCGGCCAGATCGCTGATTCGTTCGAGTTCCGCGGAAATCTTCATGGCCGTCGTAATCAATCGAAGATCGCCGGCCGCCGGATGATGGAGCGCCAGCAGGCGGAGGCATATCTCGTCGATTTCGAGATCCAGCGCGTTGATGTGCGAGTCGTTTTCGATGACGTGAATCGCCAGGCCCGAATCGCGCCCGGTCAACGCTTGTAAGACGTCCTG
>DATIQH010000143.1:0-2088 GCA_035471155.1 Nitrospiraceae bacterium
AGCCAGAACCATCGGAAATGCCGGCCCTCTCGCAGCGACAATACGACTTCTAACGTAATCGCAAAAAAGAGAATCGTCAGCAGCCACGGGCGTGGCATGAATATTTTTGACAAGGCAAAAACACTGACTGTGACCACACTACTGACACACACGAAATCAGAACATCGAGTTCCGATGATCCGGTGCAACATCAGCATAATCAGCCAGACCCCGACTAACGTATACAAGATAATCCCGGCTTCTCCGAACGCCTGAACCAGGCCGTACATTCCAACTTCGAACAACCAACTGTAAGCCACCCAAGGCTTGCCTTCGCCATAGGCGGAGAACGGGTCCGTAGCTGGAAGGGTGCCATGTTCCACGATCCATTTGCCGGCCTGCAGATGCCACCAGATATCCGGGTCGAAGGTCACCGGCTGAAGGATAAATATTGCGGGGATCAAGTAGAGCAACGAGAGGATCACTACTCGCCTGATCACTTCTTCATGGCGCGTAATGACGGATATTCCAATTACCGCTATCTTCTCCCGCCCCACATGACCAGCGCCGGTTGTCCCATTTGTAAGCATGACGGCTCCGACATATCCTCGGTGAGTGAATCAGGCTGTCCCGTTTCGTTTGCGACCGGCGAACATCAGTTTGCCCCATCGACAGAGGCAGTGCGCTGGAACAAAGTATCGATCGAACGTATTCAACACACATCCAGGCTGTCTCAGCCATTGGTAATAGGTTTTATGCTCGTGCTCGATCATCGTCGCGAGAGAGTCGATCTTCGAGAACAGCCGCCTGGCCATCTTGCGCCCGCACACCAAGTGAACATAGGACAAGAACGGCGTCAGCCAAGGCTCGACGATCAGTACCTCCCCGTTTGGCTTGAGTACGCGGTGCATTTCGCTCAAGCACCGATCGAGATCTTCTGGTAAGGTTTCGAGGTGATGCAGGCCTCCCTGAATGATGATCCTGTCTTTCGAACCGTCGTCGAACGGCAACGCCCGACAGTCGGCAACATGACAACGCGCAGGTCCTGAGTACTGCAGCAGGAGCGATGGTGATAGATCAACCCCTTCTGTCCGCGAGAAACCCAGCTTGGCGAGCGCGACCAAGCCATTTCCTCGTCCGCAAAATAGCTCTACAATCTCGCATTCTCTGTCCCAGGATGACACGCCCATGGCGATGAGGCGCCTAAGGAATTTTTTGATTTCTTGCTCTGGGGTCTCAAAACGGCTGTACGCAGCCTCCCACGCCGTCACATCTGGATCCCGTCCAGGAGCTCTCGTAGAAAGACTTGCCAGTGTGAGCATGCTTCTACGCCGCCTCTACTCTGGCCACAAAATGCAGCGATCGGCCAAACCACATATCAACGACCTTGGGATACAACTCCAGCTTCTCTCGCCACACCACCGGAGTTAGGGCAAGCGCTTCAAATGCCTTCTCCCATTGGCTCAGCCGCCAATAATTGCCGGGAAGCGCAACGCCATATCGGGCATTTCCGATACGATCCATAAAGCGCAAGGTGGATTCTGCCAGGAACCCATCAGCCAAATGATCTTTGATAATGATGCTCTTTTTGGCCACACGAGCCGCCTCCCTCAAGAGGGAAACCGGATCATCGGTGTGATGCAGGACGTCAATGAACATCACGACATCCATACTGGCCGATTTGTACGGAATGGTCCGCCCATCGAAGTGCTGAACCGGAATCCACACCTTGTTTCGCTTCAGCACTTCGATGCCTTCCATGACAAGATCGGGACGTTTCTCACAGAGACGTGCGGCCAAACGGCCATCTCCGCATCCCACATCCAGCACAGACGCATTCTTTGGGATGACGTCTCTCAGCTGATGGACAAGACCCTCCAGCCGCTTCTGTTGGATATAGCCCCCGTGTAGAATCTCAAGAAGACTCATCGCCGGCGCATCCCCAAAATGCTGACGAAAAAGCTCGAAAGGACTGTTTGAAAGCTAAGCGCCGTGAGCGTCGCACCCGGAACGACCAACCGCATTGTCTTGGCATAGTCGAGTTGGCCAAACCCCGTCACCTTCCATTGATGGATAGCCGCGACGAGAAGGCCGAGCCCGAGCAAGAGT
>DATIQH010000144.1:0-9936 GCA_035471155.1 Nitrospiraceae bacterium
GATGCGGTCCTTCAGGTCGAGCAGCGAGGCGGTTTCGTCGAGCTTCGCCTGGAGGCGGAAGGGATAGGAGTCGGTCCCCACGTACAGCTCCACGTTAACCTGGATGCCGTCGACGCGCCCGAGCTCGGCGATCTTCTTGCGCAGCCGGAAGCGCTTGAACAGCGGCCCGTTGTTGTAGAATCGGCAGACCTTGATCGAGCGTGGCGATGAACCGTTCTTCTTCGCCTCGCGTCGCCTCAGCAATCGTTGCAGCAGCGCTTCGAACTTCTGAATAGACCTCGGCCATCTGAGTGACGACCGCTGCCGTCAGTTCATAGAGAAAGGGCTCGACAATGCCCAGCAATCGTCCATGCCGCGCGGCCCGGCGTAGAATCCGGCGCAGCACATAGCCACGCCCCTCGTTCGAGGGCAATACACCGTCCGCCATCAAGAACGTGATCGCGCGAAGATGATCCGCCACCACGCGCATCGACCGATCGGTCTGTTCCTGCTCCCCATACTGAACTTTGGCCCTGGAGGCCACAGCGCTCAGCAACGGTGTGAACACGTCGCTGTCATAGTTGCTGTAGACGCCCTGCGCCACCGCCGCCAGCCGTTCCAATCCCATACCCGTATCGATACTGGGCTTGGGTAACGGGTGCAACTTCCCCGCGGCGTCCCGATTGAATTGCATGAAGACGAGATTCCATATCTCGATGACCCGGTCGCCCTCACCGTTCGGCCGATCGTCGCCCGGCACCGACGATCCCTGGTCGAAATGCAGTTCCGAGCAGGGCCCACAGGGTCCGGTATCGCCCATCTGCCAAAAATTATCTTTCTCGCCGCATCGCACGATCCGTGAGGCCGGGACCCCGACCTTCTTCCACATCTGGTCCGCCTCGTCGTCATCACGGAAGATCGTCACCCACATCCGATCCTGCGCCAAACCGACCGTCTGAGTTAAGAACTCCCAGTCGAACCGGATGGCGTCTTCCTTAAAGTAATCGCCAAAGGAAAAGTTCCCCAACATTTCGAAGAATGTATGGTGGCGTCCGGTATAACCGACATTTTCCAAATCGTTGTGCTTGCCCCCTGCACGGAGACACTTCTGCACAGTGACTGCTCGCTTGTAGGCGCGCGACTCTTCGCCCAGAAACACACGCTTAAACTGATTCATCCCGGCATTGGTAAAGAGCAACGTGGGATCGGCCTGAGGAATCAAGGCGGAACTCGGCACGGCCCGATGGTCATGCTGCTCGAAATATCGAATGAAGGCTTGCCGCAATTCTTGTGTGCTGTTCTTCATGCTATGGACTGTCTTCGCTTTCTTCCCGCATCAGCGGCTCCATCACTGTCTCAATGGTGTCTTCGTCAAATCCTCGTTGATTCAAGATTCTCGCTATTCGACCAAGCGTCTGTGCCGAGCTGGCCCGTCCGGCCAACCTGACTACCTGCATAGCCAGGTCCCTTTCACTCACCTTGCGATAGGCAGCCTTCAGTGTGGCGAGGACGATGGGCTCAGGACAACCGGTGGCGAGCAGTTCGTCTTGTAAGCGCGCACGTCCCATCGGCATGCGTGCGAGTCGTCGATCGACCCACCTCGCAGCAAACGCAACATCGTCGAGGTATTTCAACGATGTCAGCCGTCGAACTGCGGCTTGTGCTTGCGCGGGAGACGCCCCTTTCGCCGCGAGCAATCGTTCGATCTGGGCCCTCGTGCGATCACGACGAGCAAGCGCACGCACCGCGAGTTGCAGCCACCGATCGAGAGTAGATGCCGTCCTGCCTGTGACTCGCCTACTCACCACCTCAGGCTCTCAGCCTGTTATACGCCAACCTTGTGGGGTCGCCGCTCTTCGCGCTTATCTTCGGTTTTTTTTTCGTCTTTCATCGGTACGGCAGAGGGTTTCTCAGGCGCACGCCCAGGCAGGCCGGCCAAATCACGCAGCTTTCCTTCAATTTCACGCGCTAAAGGCTGATTGTTCATGAGAAAATCTCGTACTGCATCACGCCCCTGCCCTAACCGTTCGCCCTGATAGGAGTACCAGGCTCCGGACTTCTCCACCACTTTCTTTTCAACCCCGAGATCGACCAATTCGCCGGTTTTCGAAATGCCCTGCGCAAACATGATGTCGAACTCCGCCTGCTTGAACGGAGGCGCCATCTTATTCTTCACTACCTTCACGCGCACTCGGCTTCCGGTCACTTCTTGCCCCTCCTTGATCGATTCAATGCGGCGGATATCCAGCCTCACAGATGAATAGAACTTGAGCGCATTGCCGCCGGTGGTCGTTTCCGGGTTGCCGAACATCACGCCGATCTTCATCCGAATCTGATTGATGAAGATCAGGGTCGTCTGCGATTTGGAGATGGCCGCCGTCAACTTACGAAGTGCCTGCGACATGAGCCTCGCCTGCAAACCCATATGGGCATCACCCATTTCACCTTCGATTTCGGCTCTTGGCACGAGGGCTGCCACAGAATCCACCACAATGACATCGATTGCCCCGCTTCGGACGAGCGTCTCGGCGATTTCCAGCGCCTGCTCGCCGGTATCGGGCTGCGATACCAACAGATCGTCCACTTGCACACCCAACTTCTTGGCATAGGTCAAATCCAGCGCATGTTCTGCATCAATGAAGGCAGCAGTACCACCGGCCTTCTGCGCTTCCGCAATCACATGCAGGGTCAATGTCGTCTTGCCTGAGGATTCAGGACCAAAGATCTCGATCACTCTGCCACGGGGAAGCCCGCCGACGCCGAGCGCAATATCGAGTCCGAGTGATCCGGTCGAAATTGCGGGAATATCTACTGAAGCATCGGCCCCTCCCAGCTTCATGATGGCCCCCTTCCCATATTGTTTCTCAATTTGGGACAGGGCCAAATCCAGCGCACGCTTCTTGTCGTCTTTTTCAGCCATGGGTACTCCTCTTGTGATAGAGAGATCGGGGGCGATTATACCCAAGTTGTGAGAGAGAAGCATAGTCCGAGTTTGAGGCTGAAAGCTGAAGATCGTGGGTCAGATTCGAAGTTTCGAACACTTCAACCTTCAGCCTAATCATCAGCCTATTCCCACCATTTCATTGACCGGCACACAAGATAGAGATACAAGTACCCTATGCTTTCAACTCTTATCCCCAATACAAGCGACCATAAACCAACCGTTCTGATCGTCGATGATGAGACAGCCCCTCGCGCAGCCCTCACGCAAATTCTTCGGCAAGACTTCACCATTTTCACCGCGGAGAATGCACATGCAGCGCTAGCCGTCCTCGACAACCACGGCGTCGATCTCGTCACGCTAGATCTAAACTTGCCCGATCGCTCCGGATCAGACCTTTTGCACGACATCAAGCTTGCGCATGCCGAGACCGAAGTCATCATGGTTACAGCCTATGGCAGCCTTCAGTCAGCGATGGATTGCATTCGCCACGGCGCAGCCGGTTTTCTCCTGAAACCGTTCAATGCTTCAGAATTGCTGGCCATTTCCTTGCAGACCGCTCAAAAGAAACTGCGCCTCGATCAACTACGCCCGCTCCTCACCAATTCGACGACACTCTGGGGCCTGGAGCCGGCCTGTACTGAGGCTTGGAAGGCTCTCGTCAACGACTACACCACCATAAATCGTACGGGATCGCTCTCGGCATCGCATCACGATGCGGCATCGCCCTTAGTTCCCCTGATCTCCGATCTTTTAGAAGCCAAGGACCGTCATCTACTGAACCATGGAAGCCGCGTCAGTTTTTATGCCACGCTTGTTGCCAATAAACTCGGTCTCCCCTTCGCCGAACAGCAGTCGCTTGCGCTCGGGGCGCTCGTGCATGACCTCGATTTCATCAGCGTCCCGGCTGATCATGTACTGGACCTGGAGTCCAACCCGCAAACTCATTGCCCAGACCTCGGCGCGCGGATGGGCCGAGCAATGGGATTACCGCCCGATGCCGTGCAAATTATCGCCCTCCATCACGAGCGATGGGACGGAACAGGATATCCCTTTGGCTTACGAGAGGACCGAACACCTCTACTCGCCCGTATTGTCAGCATCGCCCAAGTGTTTGACGACATGACTGCCGAAAAACCGGAACGAACCTCCCTCCCCATCAACGAAGCCCTGCAACAGATCGAACAGCTGGCAGGCTCCGCCTTCGACCCCACACTGACTGAACTCTTCTGCCGCACCATGCGAGAGCAGCCCCCGCAGCAGTAGAAGCCAGGGACCCAGACTGAAGGCTGCGCCTTCGACCCATGCCTGTCTCGTTCGCGCTTCCTGCGCAAGAGCATCTGAGGATCAAATCAGATTCAGCCAGAATCGTTTTAGATGCAGACAGAGTCATCTATTTGAACTACCCACTGAGTGGAAGCACTGGGCACGGCTAGCAGACACCGCTCCAATCCCATCGTTTTGAATCTTGCTCCGATCCCACGGCAATCCGACAAGGCTCTGGTCCAATACTTGCTGATTACCAGTAATAACCCCAACGTATAATGGACAGACCTTGACAGAGGCAATCGGGCTGTGCGATTTTCTCCACAACTAAATACATGTATTATTCTTAAAAGGTAGGAGGCCGTTCGCGCCGGGAGCAAAAAGATCCCTCACGGGTTGCCGATCATCGGTCCATGAGGTCATCTGTTATAGATATGCTGCTTGGCTCACCGAATGCTTCGACAGGCTTCTAGAGAAAAGACTGGGGGGCACATGGCGTTCATCACACCAGAAAACATAGTCCGGCCAGTCGTCAATGGGCGAAAACAGTCGCAGGGTCTGCGGCAACAAGGCGCTACCGGTGTCATTCTCTTTACGAGCACTGGGCAGCTGTTGTTCATGAACGCCGAAGCGCAGGCCTTTACCCGACAACTGCAACCCCTCTTAACCAGAGAGAACGGCACCTGTCTCATTCCCGAACAGATCCATAGCATAGTCCACGACCTCATCGGTCACTTGATGCGCTGCAATCATCCCAAAGATTGCGAGTCTATCCAGGTAGAACGGCTCTGTTTTGTCAACGATCAGCGGCTCCTCCTACGCGGGTTTTGTATTCCCGATGAACCCCTCGCGCGGAACAGCAGATTCCTTGTCATCGTGGAGCAGTTGAATCACCAAAGGCTAGAATGCCCGGACGCCAATATGCAGCAACGCTATCATCTAACCGAACGCGAGCAAATGGTCATCATTTATCTCATGCTCGGATTTACCAACAAAGAAATCGCGAACCGGATCAACCTGAGCGAATACACCGTCAAAGAGCATCTCAAACGGATCATGCACAAAACCCAGACGACTACCAGAACCGGCCTCTTGGCTCGCATGATTTTCCCGACACCTGACGGGGCCGTCCCCGAGGTCCTTTCCGGATCGAGAGAAGTCGATCATCATTTTCCGCACATTCCACATTGAAACTTGTTTATTTGGTCTGTTCGGTCTGTCTAGTCTATTTGGTCTGTCTGGTCCGGGAGCGCCAGATAGACCAAGCTTACCTCAGGCGTGCAGACGGATGATCGCCGTACCTTTAACCTCGAACTCTCTACCCCTTCACCCGCATTATTCATGACGATTCGTCGCGAAATCGTGGAGCCGCGTCGTGAGACCTGCGCGCGGAGCCGTGAGGACCCGCTGAGGTACAAACCGCACTTCGTGTGGGTCGTTCGCCCTTGTAATGAGTCTTGGCGAACGGAAAAGCCCCTCTGTGATTCCGAATTTCGAGACTCGGTGAGGGTCAGAGGGGCGCGCCCGCCGGCCGACAGGTGCGTCATCACTGCGCTTGCGAGGTCGAGCGCCCTTTGTATGATCCTGGCGCGAAGAAAGAATCCGCAATGAGTTTTGATTTTCCTATCGGCAATTGCAGCAGAAGCGCTCATGAATAATGCGGGTTAGCCTTCTTATCAACGTGCCGAACTTGGCACACGTGCGAGTCTCTCCTCGACCCCGCGCACAAACGCGTCTGTGGTCTTGGAATCTGCGTGTAGCGGTGGCTGACCTGTTTGAGCCAATTCAGATGTGATCGCTTCACGTATCTGTTGTTGCTCTTGTTGCGACCGCACCTGCTTCCAGCCCTTGCGTTCGATGCATTGGTTCATCTCTGTAAAGACCTGGCTCACAAATTCCGGATGCGCTGTAGGACTCTGTCGATAGGCAAGAGCAGCCGGGCTCTGATCGATCTCCAAGGTGCAGGCCTCCCGATCCTCCAGCAAACTATGCTGACTGCCGGCGTTCTCAAACATCGGCTCGCCGCATGCGCTCAGCAAGGCCACGACAAACGTGATCGTGATCGCTCTACTCAGATTGACCATCCTAAACACACAATCCCCTCCTGATTGAATCTTCAGCCGTTCAGGAGTCATATGAATCCACCTTGATCGATGGATCAAATCATGTGTAAAGGAATGTTGAAGAAGCCACAATCCCCACAGATAGATATCCCCCTCAATCGAGGGGACTCATACACTTATATTTGGGCAATTGGTTAGCTCGTGAGGACTCAAGAAATAGGCATGTGTCTTCTGCCAGGGCTGGCCATTGCCGAAACTGAAGCTCAAAGAATCGAATCAGTTTCGATTCAAACTGGATCTGTTTCATCACAGCCAAGACAGCTCAATTGAGTGACATCACTGGTACTCCCCCTCGCCTGGTTCACCATCATGCCCCTGGACAATCATCGTGTTATTGTGATACGAGAACTGCGATCTCCGGATCTTTTAATTAACAACCCTGATTGGCCTACAGATTGCACCCTTTTTTTACTGGATAGCAGCGATGGCGCAAAAATAGGAGGTGCCTCGATGAAACGAACAACAATACTGAGGTGGGGTTTCACAATCGGGTTTTTAATCAGCCTCCCGCTTGTGGTAACCGCAGAGGAAAATTCAACCTCGCCCTCGTCGCTTGCGAAGGAGGTCAAGGGGCAAAGTGCACAGCCCGGACAGATGACGAAAGCTCTCCTCTATCAGCCCCCTCGTGGTCTCGGCGCCCCTTCAGCTGGTCGTCGGGTGGGAGGAGGAACTCGTGGGACAAACAAGTCTATCCCAGTTTTGTCTGTACTTGCTCCTGGTCATACCGGCCAAACCGTACGTGAACAACCGGATCTCTATTGGTTTGCGTCAGACGTTGTGACCAACCCCGTTGAATTAACCCTGACGCTTGAAAAAGGCGATGCTCCCTTACTGGAAAAGCCGTTGCCGGCTCCATTGAAGGCTGGAATACAGCGAGTCCGCCTCTCAGACTATGGGGTAAAACTGATTCCTGGTGAACGCTACACCTGGTCCATTGCTCTCGTTCTCGACCCAAAGCGGCGATCCAAAGATATCATTGCGGTGGGTGCCATCGAGCGAGTCGAACGCGCCGACATGAATCCTGCCTTCCTAGCGGCGGCTCCCACGACCGATACCTTGTATCGATTCGCAGCGGATGGGCTATGGTATGACGCCGTGATGGCCGTTTCAGAGTTGATCGACTCGTCGCCGTCAGATATGGCCTTACGAAAGTCTCGAGTAGACTTGTTGGATCAGGTCGACCTGCGAGAGATCGGAAACTTCGACCTCTCGATTCAGGATGGAAAAGCCGGGTAAGGACCAGATTCGTCGCGAAGTCGCGTTCCAAGGAAAACGTTTCGGGTTTCGCGTTTCAAGTTTTCGGAGTGTGTTTCTTGACAACGCGAACCCAGAAGCAAGAAACCCTCAACTCCGTTCCCCTAGGTAGCTGTTTCCTTGTGCGCGTGGCCGATGACCCTGTAAACCATCAGACTTTGTTCTTTGCCTTTGACGCTGACCTCTCCAATCCGATCGAGCACGAAGCGGTCCCCAAGATAGTGCTTCGTGCTCTCGTCGATCAAAATCCGGCATAACCGCCGCCCCGGCGTTTCCTGAACGATATCCCGATCCAAGCTTTCTAGTCTCGCCGCCGTATTCACCGCATCACCGACTGTCGTGTATTTGAGGCGCTCCGACGTGCCGACACTCCCGGCAACAACCTGTCCAGTGTGAATTCCAATCCGCATCCCGATCGTTGCGAGACCAGCTTGTTCATGTCGCACGTTGAGCCGGTGCATCTCCTGCTCCATAGCCAGAGCACACGTCACGGCATGCACCGCATCCTGGGCGATCTCTTCCTCTGAGTTCCGTGGCAGTGGCACACCGAAGTTTGCTTTGATCGCATCCCCTGCATAATCATCAATGACACCTCCATGCTTGATGACCAGCCCTGCCATGACATCCAGATACGCATTGACCCAATTCATCAAAGCCTCAGGTGTCATTTTTTCTGAAGCGGCCGTATATCCCTTGAAGTCGGAGAAAAAGACCGTCGCGACTAACTGTTGCGACCGAGGGCGCCCATCTTTCAGAAACTGTTCTCGCTGCCGCCAGACGGCTTCAGCTACTTCCCCGGACACGTGCTTCGAAAACAGGTGCATCAAAAGGGCGCGCTCTTTTCGCTCCCGGCTCAACACCGAAGCCGTGACCACGGACACAGAGAGGAACCAAGCCAGAGCCGGCGGCACGAGCGGGATCCACCATCCCTGGACAAACATAACAACGACGATGATGCCAAGAATCAACAGTCCGCCCACCGCACCCAGCGCAAGCCGCCATGGAGAACGCGTCCCCGCGCCAAGGACGGCGCCCAACACACCCCACAGGATAATCCACACCCATTCCTGCGATTCAGTGGGCGTGGCAATCGAGCGACGCCCCTCCAAGCCAGCATCGAGAAACTGACTGACAATATGGGCGTGGACTGCCATCCCGGGAATCATACGGCCGGTGTCATTCCCGGAGCTGAACGGTGTATGGAACAGATCCGGAACACTCTCGGCCGTGACGCCAAAAAGGACAATCTTGTTCCTAATGGCCTCCGGAGGAACCTGACCGGCCAGCAGCGCGGTCAATGAGAATGAGAGTGGCAGACTGTGCCCACGGTGAAAATCCACTAATATTTGATACCCACCGTCGTCAGCGCGGACATATCCACCGTCGTAGGACCCAAACCGCCTGAGGGTGGTGGGTCCCAGGCGAAGCAGCTCAGGATCATCCGGACTTGGCTGCGGGCCAATCCCCTCCTCAGCAAGAAACAGTAACGCCAGTCGAAGTGCGAAGGCATAGGCTGTTTGCTCTCCGGCCTCCTGGAATAGCAGGCCACGACGAACAATTCCGTCGGAATCGATGAGAATATCGTTGAATGCAACTTGCTCGGTCCCGGCCAGCGCCGGAGGCGGAGGAATACCGGCCACCGTGCCGCCGCCGAGCTTTGTCACAGTAATGATCTGGGGATGTTCAACGAAGACCCTGTTCAGCTCTGTGTGACCGGGATCGACTGGAATATCACGATAGATATCTACCCCGATCGCGCGCGGCTGGGATTGCGCAAGCCGCTCCAACGCCTCAGCCAGAATCGCATCGGTTATCGGCCAGCGTCCTTGACGTAAAATATCCTGTTCGGTGACCGTAATCAGAACAATGCGGGGATCAGCTCCCTCCGCCCCACGACGAGATTGGATCAACCAGTCGTAGACAGTTAATTCAAGAGGCTCGAGGATTGCGGTGCTCCGGATGCCAAGGACCAAGAGTGCGACCAGAATTCCCGCGAGGATGCTCACGGCAAAAATCGATTGGCCCAGCTTTAGGAAAGTGCTCACGGCGAAAGGGTAGACTAAAGCCAATTATTGAGCAACAGGAATGCGGCCCAGTAGGCGGGATGATTGTACTCTGGGTTTTCGAGAAATTTGATTTGCGCCCGCTGGAGAGCGATCGCCGTGGAAGCCACGGAATCGTCATGCAGTTGTTGATAAAACTCGGTGACCAGCTGGGAAGAAGCCTGGTCATCAAGGAACCACAGCGAAGCCAAAGCGCTGCGTGCCCCTGCCTTGATCGCCACACCGGCCAACCCGAGTGCGGCTCGGTCGTCCCCCGCAGCAGTCTCGCAGGCACTCAAGGTAATAAGGGCCAAAGGTTCTTCTCGAAAAC
>DATIQH010000145.1:0-9672 GCA_035471155.1 Nitrospiraceae bacterium
ACCTCGACGGTTGCCGGCTCAATGACCCATTCGCCCATCGTCACGTCCTGTCCTTGCCTCTCCCTCGCATACCCCGAGCCGTCGCCAGCCGGGCATTCACTTTATTTGCCACCCGTTCCCGACGCAAGGCCACAGGCGAAATACCACCCGATTCCTCGTACTTGAGTTCCGCTGCCGTGCGCTGCACATATAATGGACTGATGCCGACTCCTGCATGCTCACCTCGCCTGAGCCGCTCAATGCCCGCCAGCCCGATCGAGACAGCCGAGGGATTCTTGGCAGAGTCCGACGCCTCGATGACCGTGACGGAGGAAGAAATCGACGCGCGGACGGCTGATTCTTCGACCGTCCAGCCTTCGCCGAATACGACAGCCGATCCTGTCAGGCTGCTCCCCAGCATCGCGGCTGTGCCTACCTGTTCTGACACGACTCGCTCCAATCGATCATTGCCGGCCCAGCGAAATAGCGCCCAATACAGTTCCCCACGACGACTGTTCAGAACAGGGCACAGGAGTGTTGAGGCTCCTCTGAGGTTCCACGCCATCCCCTCCAATGTCGGCACCACCGCCAAGGGGAGCCGACTGATCGTCCGGAACGCGAGAAGCGTAGCCAGGCTGACACGAAGACCCGTGAAAGATCCGGGGCCGATCGACACCGCGAGGCCATCCAACTGCTTGACGGTCAAACCCGTCTCACAAAACAATCGATCGATCGTCGGCAGCAGCAACTTGGCATGCGACCCGGCCGCATCTTGATCATGCCGGGCAAGGACGCGCGACCCGTCGAGGATCGCCACACTCTGCCACGAAGTTGCCGTCTCAACTGCCAGTAATCTCAACGTTGCTTCCCATCCATTGAAAACTATGTTGGCACCTTCCCCGCAGGATGCTCAAACAGTTCGTCCAGCAAGGCCGCAGGTGAATCGAACCCGGAAGCGTACCCTCTGGGGTACGTTGAGGATTTCGATGAGCCGAGAACGAAGCTGGCGGACTGTTTCAGCATCCTGCTAGAGCTGTGCGAGGTCGGTGGCAGTTACCGGCTGGTTGGGAGTCATTTCGTGAAACGTCACCTGCACACTCCCCTGCCCCTTTCCATCTTCTAACAGGATCTGAAACGGCCTCAACAGACGCCCGTCGCCGATCTCGCGGAAGTCTTCATACTGAATGGTCGCTTCCACTGCGCCGAATTCCGTAAACCGAGCTTCTCGAACGACAAGCAATGTCTGCCGTTCGAACCACAGCTGCCGACGCATGACCTGTGCACCGTTGGGAGACGGA
Source organism: Nitrospiraceae bacterium (assembly GCA_035471155.1). Taxonomy (GTDB): domain Bacteria; phylum Nitrospirota; class Nitrospiria; order Nitrospirales; family Nitrospiraceae; genus Palsa-1315. Next base: position 1,278 of record DATIQH010000145.1, read on the forward strand.
CCTGAGACCTCCAGACGGTAGCGATCCCCATCTTCCACAAGCGTCACCGTCTCATTTTTCGCAATGGCGCCGGTGCCCAACAGACCCCCCATCGCCCATACACTTAATTGAAACGGCCGGGCAAGCTTTCCCATCTCGCTCATATCGGAAGGACTACCGGACAGGACACGGCCCATCGTCGGCAATCGCAACCGGAAATGATCGCCCGCTTGCACAAATTCGAAAAGTTCGCCGCCGACTGCGGTGAACCCGCGCAGGCGCATGGCGTTCGGACGGCGATAGTACAACGATCCCTCCACCCGTGACGCAATAGGAATGATCCCTCCCCGCACCTTCGCACTGAAGAGACCTTTCATCGTCTGAATCGCCGCCTCTCGCTGACTCAGCAAAGCCGTCAGTTCTCCCACCGTCGCCTTCTTGAGCTGAACTTCCTCGCGTGGCGTGAATAGCGCACAGCCGGATAAGAAGGAAAGAGCCAACGCGCTCAAGACAATCGTATTGACGAAGGAATTCCTGGCTTTCCCACTTCCCCCTGTCCCTTTTCTAAGCCAACACCACATCCAACGCCTCTCCTACTTCCCTAATGCCGATCAATTCGATGCCATCAATAGGATCGAGCTTAGCCAGGTTCCGCTCAGGCAACAGACAGCGTTTGAATCCCATTTTCGCTGCCTCACGAATCCTCATCTCAGCCTGACTGATCGCACGCACTTCACCACCGAGTCCCACTTCGCCCAACACCAACAAACCCGGCTCGATCGGCACTTCGCGCAAACTCGATGTGACCGCCGCCACAATGCCCAAATCGATAGCTGGCTCGTCGATATGCATCCCGCCGACGACGTTCACATAGACATCTTGCCCTGACAGATGCATGCCCAGCCGCTTCTCCATCACCGCAAGCAACAGCGACACACGATTCTGCTCCACACCGTTTGCCATCCGTTTCGGCATCGCATAGCTTGTCGAAGACACCAAAGCTTGCAGTTCCACCAGAATGGGCCGCGATCCTTCGAGGCTCGATACCACCACCGATCCCGTTGTGCGCTGGGACCGTTCCGCCAAGAACAGCTCGGAGGGGTTGCTCACTTCTTCCAACCCGGAATCTTTCATTTCGAACACGCCGATCTCGTTGGTCGAGCCGAAGCGATTCTTCACCGCGCGGAGAATACGAAAGCTGTGGCCCTTGTCTCCTTCAAAGTAGAGCACCGTATCGACGATATGTTCCAGCAACCGCGGTCCGGCGATCGCCCCTTCTTTGGTGACATGTCCGATAATGAAGACCGGCACGCTGCTGCGTTTCGCGTACCACATCAACTGGCCAGCTACTTCCTGCACCTGGCTGATGCTGCCCGGCGCGGACGTAATCTGTTCTGTGTAGACTGTTTGAATCGAATCGACAACCATCGCAGCCGGCTGGATCTCCTGTGCGGCTTTCAGGATTTGTTCGAGGGAGGTTTCTGCCAGAATCAATAGATTCGGATGCTCGATGCCAAGCCGCTGCCCCCGCATCTTGATCTGCCTCGGAGATTCCTCCCCTGAGACATACAGCACCGGCTCTTTCTTTGAAGACAGACGCGGAAGCGCCTGGAGCAACAGGGTCGTCTTCCCAATCCCCGGATCGCCGCCGATCAGAATCACTGAACCAGGAATGACTCCCCCTCCCAACACCCGGTCGAATTCACCGATCTGGGTCATCCGCCGGTCCTCACCGACCACTTCAATCTCGGCAATCGGCGTGGCCTTGGCCTGCGCTGTCTTCATTACAGCAGGCCGCCCCTTGCCGGTCGGCGCCTGCCGCTCTTCTTTCATGGTATTCCAGCCGCTGCAGTCGGGACATCGCCCCAGCCACCGTGGCGACTGATGGCCGCAAGCCTGGCAGGAAAAACTAGTCTTCGCCCGCATTCAGAGGAGCCTCAATAAGAAGGAAATCTGAGGCTTATACTAAAGGATAGAGGAGGTGAATGGAAGATACGAGGTGTCATGCAAAGATTTGGATCGCTGTAAACCATCAGGGGGAAATTGTTATGCGACAGGTTTTCCATCCCAATATCTAAACTCAATGGTTTCATCATCTGGCTTGTATTTGTCTGACTCTAGCTCATCAGCAACCCACACGTCGCGAATCTCTCCGCCAACGCGAGAAATGCCAATGATTGCTCGTCCACTAATCAAATCATCCACAAATTGCCTCACGGCATCGGCCTCGTCGATTCCCGATGACGACGCGAGAATATCCGCGTGTGTATGCCAAGAATAGCCATCAAAGCCGAGACAATAATCACCGTCATCCTCGCGCTCAACTTTGAACGTCAGGAGGCCGTCTGGACTGCGATGCTCTTCGATGAGGTGTGGCATACAGTTAATTCAATGTAATTAGACTCATTCATCTATGTGGAGGTCTGGCTTCGTTCGTATAACACGCCTTGGAATTTCTTATTAAAGGTCTGCTAGTCAGCATGGCCCCTTGTCGAGCTGTTTATCAGAGCATCCCATGTGGATCTACACCACTTTCTTAAACTTTTTTCAAACTAATGGTAGCAGGCTTTTCTTTGTCGTGTGCGTCGGACGACCGTAATCCAAACTAAATGATCTCATCAATCTAGTTTGCTATCTTTTCTTTGGAAGGATACGCACGTTGGCCTATGTGCGGCCGTCGAACGAGGCCCTTCTCAGGGCGCGCGTTCCGGGAGCACATAGGCCAACATGCGTGCCCTCCCAATCCTTTCATCTTCTATTTTCCTCTTCCACGAGAACGGAAGGTATCTTCACAAGTGGGTGGTTAGGGGGCTCCTCCACTGCGCGTGTCGGACGAGCACTGTTTCATCGTGCGCGTTCCACGAGCAAGAGGAGCCCCCTAACCGCCCGCTACATCATCTTCTTCCGCACCTCCTTCCACTCCTTCGCCACCTTCGCCTTCCGCGGCGCCTCGCCCTTGGCCGGCTCCGGCACCATTACGGCGTCGAGCCGCCTTTGCAGAAACGCTTCGGCAAAGGCCTTCGTGCGCCCCACACCAATTTTGAGCGTCTTCCACCCCGCGGCATGCAGCTCATCGAGTTTCGCCCCGAACGCCTCCGTGCCGAATGGCACCACGATGATATATCCGACTGGAAACTTCTGATCCTTGAGCCATTGTCTGGCTTGCGCGCTCACCTGATCATCAGTACCCATCGCCTTATCCCGCGTAACCACATAGAGCACGTTGTAGTAGAACTGCGTGAGCTTGCCGAGTTCTGCTGCAGCATCAGGCATCGGGCGTCTGGCTTCCGCTACCTTCCCAGGCAAGGTCATGGTCGGCTCCTGTCCCACGACATCTTCCATGAGCGAGATCAGTTCCACCGCCATGATCGGACTACGACGTTCCCACACGGCCAGATTCGCAGCAGCTTCGGTTACGGCAACTCTCGGTGTCGTCCCGACGCGCACAGTAAATGGGAGCACCACTTTGGCCTTTGGGGTATATGACAAGAAGGCGCGCCCGTCGCCACCGGTCATCGCGGTTGCGACGACCTTGCCGGCGACGAGAAGCTCGAGGGGTTCTCCTCCAAGACCGATCTCCGTCAGAAGGCCTTTCTGTATGAGCGTCGCTTCAATGGTCGCCGGCTGGTTGGGTGCGGTGAGGCTATCGTGAACCGTCAAGGTTCCGGAAGTCTTCTCAGCAGCCGAGAGATTGGTAGCCGCAGTCAAAAAAAGGAGGGCGGTGAACAAACCGGCCCTGCGGAAAAAACTATTGTGCGCGGTAGGATTTAATAACCTGCACATTTAGGACAACAGGAGCACCCCAAGCAGGATGCTCAAAAAGGCCAGACATCTCACCCGCCCAACCCTGGCGCGCCAAGACACGCGTTATCCCGACCGAAGGCCTTTTTCTCTTTCCCTCATCTTTGGGAGAGTGGCCAAGGCTGCCCTCAACTGCGCGCATCGAACGAGCACAGTTTCATCGTGCGCGTTCTGCGAGCAAGGAGGGCCCCTGGCCACTCTCCCTCCATTTTTTCAGCATCCTGCCAAGGTTAGGCCTTCAGGGATTCCAGCACCTCATTCACATGCCCGCCGACCTTGACCTTGCGAAAAATAGCCTTCAACTTGCCGGCCTGGTCGATCACAAACGTGCTGCGCTCGATGCCCCAATATTTTCTACCGTACATATTTTTCTCTTTGTAACAACCATAGGCTTTCGATACGGTCGCCTCTTCATCGCTCAGCAAGGGAAAGGGCAAATCGAACTTCTTGATGAACTTCTGATGAGACTCCTTGCCATCCAGGCTTACACCGAGAATCACGGCTCCCGCCTTTTTAATCGGCGTGGCGGCATCGCGAAAATCGCATGACTCCGTCGTACAGCCAGGGGTATCGTCTTTGGGATAAAAATAGAGGACCACTTGCTTGCCCGTAAAGTCTTTCAAGCTGACCGGTTCTCCCGATTGATCGGGAAGCGAGAGCGCGGGAGCCTTATCACCGACCGTAAGTTCCTTTGCCATGTAATTATTCCTTTTTCGGTTGTCTATTACTATCTCGGCCCACCAGCCCCGCCACCCAGGCCCTGCCTGGTCCCAGTTGGTGGGATAAGAAGTTTCTTTTTCGGAGACTCCACGTTGCCATAGGGACGAAGTGCGGGCGAATCCCAAATTACTTTGTCTCCCGGAGCCAGGTTAGCCGCTTCCATGAACTGTTGACGCGCTTGTTCCGTGTCGCCCAAGGCATACAAGGCCAAGGCATAGTTATAGTGTGCAGGACCCGATTGAGGAACCGCGGTCACTGCTTGGGAAAAATAATTCTTCGCGTCGTCGAACTGCTTCGCTTGATAGGCCTGCGTCCCCTGTTCAGTCAGGGTCGCCACTTGCGGCGTCACTCCGGACTCAAGCGCCAGCGGCACCCACGGCTGCTCCTTCTTCATGAAGAAGCATGCAGTTGTTCCAAGGAATACGCAGATCACTCCGAGCAGAGACAGATATTTCATCATGCCGTCACGTTTCACCGGTCCATCACGCCTTTGCATGTTTTCGCGTCTCTTCTTCGAACGTTTTCCGATACAACACCTCCCACTCCGCGCTACCTTCGACGATCCCACGCGAATAGGAAGCCAGCCTCTCCTTGACCTTCTGATCGATGGCTTCTTCGTGCGCCAGCTCGGATGCAAGCACCCGTTTAATCTCTTTCAACACCCGCCCCTCATCGACCTGCACCGTCACTAGCGAGCTCTTCTTGATCGCCTGAAGAATCACGTGGGAGAGATGGCTGATTTTGTCTTCGCTCAACATACCAAGCCAGTGAAAAGTAAAATGTGAAACGTGAAAGGTACTGAGGTTGAGTGCCTAATCATACTGCGATTTACTTTTCACCTTTCACTTCTCACGCTCTAAAGAATGATGCCCCGCTCCCGCGCCAGCTTGGTCTTCACCATCGTGAACATCTTCTGATAGTCCACGTGCCCCCGCTCAATGTCTTGTTCGTAGGCGTTCAGCAGCTGCCGCACTTCGGCGTTCAGTCGATCTTCGACCGACAATTCATCGAGAATGGCGTGATCGATTTGCTCAACGAATGATTTCCGATCCCCTGCGATCGCCACCTGTTCCTCCTGCTGCAGCCTGGTGGCGATGGACTCCGCGATGTGGCGAATTCGTTCTTTCGATAGTCGCATAGTTAACTATCCATGGGGAAGCTATTAGAGCATGGTCTCGTAGAATGCTCAAACAGTTCGTCCAGCAAGGCCGCAGCCGAGAAAGCACCGGAGGCGTAGCCTCTGGGCTACGTTGAGGATGCTTTCGAGGGGAGAACGACGCTGGCGGACTGTTTCAGCATTCTACTAAATCCGTTCGATCCGAATGGTCGGTATATCCATCACACGCCGCAGCACTGTAGCATCACCCAGAATACGGCCGATGACATTAACGCGGTCGGCCGGAACAGGGTCTTGCCCCATACTCATCGGTGTGCGGCCAAAAAAAATAGCCAGGACCTGGCCGGCACCCCAGAAGGCGACGTCGCCGACTTTGACTTGATTCGTCGCGGTCTCTCGATAGTCCTTCACTCCGGCCAGTTTAAAATAGAACTCTTCGCCCCATGTATTGACCGGGCTCTCAACCGGTAATGCGGCATAGACTTCTTTCGCTGTTTTCGTCGACTTGAGTTCCGCGTCGAGCTGCACCGCGCCGACCGTGATGCGAATTTTGTTGGGGAGGTCAGCCATTGCGTTCCATTCGATGCTCCCGGCGGCGATCAGATGAAAACCCGCTCAGGACGCGGACTTTAGCTTGTTTATTCAGTGAAATCAAGGCTACAATCCCTCAACTATATGCTCGTCTCATCCTTCGTTCTTCTCAAAGGCATCGGCCAAAGTTCTGAACGCCGTCTGTGGCAAGAAGGTATTCTCGATTGGACTTCATTCCTCCGATCGCCGACCCTGCCGGGCATCTCTTCGTCCAGAAAAGAATGGTATGACCAAGAACTTGCCGTCGCTCAATCACGCCTGAAAGATGGTGATGCGCACTTCTTCAGCACATGCCTGAAGAGCCGGGAGCACTGGCGCCTCTTCGAATCGTTTCGTCCTCGCGCGCTTTATCTGGATATCGAAACGACAGGCATGTCTGCGCGGGAAGGAGATGTGACAGTGGTCGGATTGTATCGAAACGGCCACATGACGAGCCTGGTCCGAGGAGAAACGCTGACGGAAGACCGCTTGCACGCGGAACTGGAACAGACAGACATCTTCATCACATTCTTCGGCAGCGGGTTCGATATTCCCTATTTGCAGGCGAAGTTCCCCCGGTTAAATTTCAAGAAACCTCACTTCGATCTGTGTTTTGCAGCCCGCAGGCTTGGCATGCAAGGAGGGCTCAAACACATCGAGCACGAAGTCCACATTGAGCGCGAAACTGATGTGAGGGGGCTCGACGGATGGGAAGCCGTTCGCTTGTGGCACCGATGGTGTGCGGGAGACGAGGCCGCACGAAATCTATTGCTGAGGTACAACGAAGCCGACACTAAAAACCTCGAACCGCTCGCATCGTTGATCTACGACCAGATGGTGACCCGGTTCGGCCCACCCTCTCTGGGATTTCCACCGATCCGTCGCCAAACACCAGTCGAGGTCGCTCTATGACAGAATCCTACCCTTGGACCGGATTTGGTCGAACCGAGATCGGTCATGTTCGAGCATCGAACCAAGATGCATTGGCCCTTCTGAATGATTGCGGCGTCTGGCTCGTAGCAGATGGAATGAGCGGGCACCCGGCAGGAGATATCGCTGCCCAAACCGCCGTAGCCGCGGCCACACAGCGGGCGCGAGAACGAGTGTCCTGGCTCCGTGAGCACACGGGCACGGTTCCTGAGTTTCTAACTGATCTCATCACGCACGCCAACCGGCGAATCCATGACCTCATGCTGGCGAACCCGTCCTTGAAAGGGATGGGTACGACCTTCGTCGCCTTGTCTATCACACCGACATCGACACCGGTCGCACATGTCGCCCACTTGGGAGATAGCCGCGCCTACCTCTATCGGGCAGGACAGCTCACGCAATTAACACGCGATCACACCCTCGTCGAAAAGTTTGTTCGGCGCGGCTGGATCGACGCAGCCACGGCACTCACACATCCTGATCGTCACATCTTGACCAAAGGCCTGGGGATGGGCGCCGACATGCAGCCGGAACTGACATCGACGCCGGTGACTCCGCACGATCTCATTCTATTGTGCAGCGACGGGCTCACGAAAATGTTGGAAGACGCCGCCATCGCATCGATCCTCTCCTACGCACAGGGCGATCCACACCGAGCCTGCCATGACTTGATCGAGCAGGCGCTCCGCAGAGGAGGAGAAGATAATGTGACGGCGATCGTCGTGGCGTATCGTCAGTAGGATGCTCCACGGTTTTTCCGTTGACAAGGTGAACCCGGCTGTGTAATCTCCAATTCTAGCTACCCCCTGCTCTCCTGCCCAGGGAGACCACGACATAAAGAGGCTCTCATGTCCTGCGTTGTTCGCGGCGCGCTGTTTGCTGTTGCGTGCTTAGTGATAATTGAGCACACGACGATCGGTTTCGCGAATGAACCGATGGGTCCAGAGGCGGTGATCCGCACCCTGGTTCGCGCCAACGCCGAGTTGGACATGCCGACTATTTCCCGCTTCATGGCGCACGACGCCGACATCACCAGCTACACGATCGGCGGACGGAAATACGTGGGGTGGCCGGAGTTTGAACATGACATGCAGGAAGAGTTTGCCTCCGTGGCGAAACTGGAAATCCCTATTACTGAGCTCAAGGTTTGGACGAAAGGGCCAGTCGCCTGGTTTACCATGGAACTGAATTACATTCGCTTCGTGGGGAAAGGGCCGGATCAACGGAGAACAGTGCTTCCTCTCAGGGAAAGCGGTGTCCTGGAACAACGAGCAGGAC
>DATIQH010000146.1:0-2108 GCA_035471155.1 Nitrospiraceae bacterium
AATTGTCTGTTAAAACGAACGGCGCTCAACCGCGACTTCCCCTCGTTATCTTTACTTCCGCATCACCATGGGTCGAAGGCTATCTCTGTGTTTACGTACGTGTGGCCCATTCCTGACGTTCCCGTAATGCAGGACTGCTAGCTTTCAACAGGCATGAAGGACGGCTTTTTCGCCGAGAGATATCCTGGCTTCGCCTCGGATCAGCAGGCAATAGGCTTGATCCCCCGGGGTCATACTCACGGAAACACAAAGGAGCTCCTCATGGAACCACTCACACGAACTGTCTGGCGATGGGGCGCTCTGCTCTGTTGTCTGCTGAGTTGGGGATCTATCCTCTGCGGCGGCTGCGTATTTCGATCCCTGCCGGCCTCTGCCTCCAACGCACGTCGGCCACTCATTCCGACAGAACCCGGGCACTGATTCCGATCGGAACCTGGCATCGTTTCTAAGCTCCCTCAGAATCGGTGGCGAGGCCATCTATCAGTCTCAGAACAGCTGCACCCGCCGGGTGGAAGCTTGCACCAGAGATGGATGATTTGATAGAGGTGGCGGGGTGAGCGGACACGGAGGGACTGCGATGACGGAGGCTGAAGAGGCTGCTAAACGAGTGAAATGGAACGAGCGTATGTCCCTCTCAATGCACCGGCTCATCGTTCCAAATCGGCCGCATTTGCTAGAGGCCTTGGGACGCTTAGCCATCGCTCATACGCATCTGGAGCGGATTTTGCGGTATACGGTGAAAACACTCTCCGGACTCTCGGGACCCAAAAGCCTTGATCCCACAAAACGAAAGCCCATCTCTGATTTACGAAAGAGAATCAAGAAACGGTTTAAGAAGCACCACCCCTCTGCCGCAGAGACCTATCGTCTTGACGAGCTTCTCGAAAAAGCCAAACTCCTCTCTGGAAAGAGAAATTCCTACATGCACCGAGCATGGTCTGAAACCGAAGCCGGACAGGTGATCCTGCATGAAGAAGACTTTCGATTGGGAACGGCTCCACCAGAAGCCGCCATTGAACGAGTGGCGTCTGAGATTTTAGCATTAGGGAAGCAGATTAATGACGCTCGCCTTCATGGATTCATCCATGACGTAGTGCAGCGCCAGCCGCCGAACGCTCAGGCAGCCCCATAACTGATTCCACACCACACTTCGTGGGGCCGTTCGCCTAGACTCGCAGCTTGTAACCCACACCTCTGACGGTCAGAAGGAAGGTCGGACTGGCGGGATCCTGCTCGATCTTCTGCCGCAGCGAATGGATGTGCACATCCAGCGCGTGCTCTTCGAGGGCGTAGCCTTCTCCCCACACCCGGTTGAGCATCTCTTGGCGAGAAAACACGCGGCGGGGCGATTCGAGGAACTGCCTGAGAATCTGGAATTCCTTTGGAGTGAGGTCGACGGCATGGCCGTTGACCAAGACTTCGTGACGGTCGAGATCCATCCGGAGATTCCCCGCGTGATACTGGGTGCTGGTCCTGGCGCCGGCCTCCCGGCGTCGAAGGATCGCGCGCACCCGCGCGACCAGTTCACGGATGCTCTGGCCGCACACAATCAAATCGATATCCTGGTCGTATTCCTGAAGGCACTCTTCATCTTGGCAGGAGATGCTGCCTTCCTGCACCGCGACGATGGAAACCGTGTTCAGTGTTCGTATCCGGCGGAAGTTGACGACGGAGCTGGAGCGGCGGTCAAGAATGATCACGGAGGGTACGTTCGTCTTCACCTCTGTGAGAGCAAGAGACTCCGTAGTCACCGCCGTGCTGCGATACCCCCCCGCATCCAATGCCTTCTTCAGCGACTGCGCGAAGGACTCGGACTTCAGAAAGATGAGCACCGAATCGCGCACGCCTGTCACAGCTGGTTTAGCGGCCATCATAGTGTGTTCATGGTAATACCGAACTAAACCCAAATCATTACAACCTTATTAATTGTCCGTTAAATCGAACAGGAGCACGTGAAGATTCAAGAACCGGACGCTCAGGCTTGAGTTAACACCGATTTAACAATTGATTGATCTCGTGGCAACGAAACCCCGGTACCCTCTTAGCAGGATGCTGAAAAAGTCCTGCCAGCTTCGTTCTCGCATCGTTCAGACCCTCAACGTACCCCA
>DATIQH010000147.1:0-5639 GCA_035471155.1 Nitrospiraceae bacterium
AGTGCAAGGGCGCGGCAAACAGCTCATCGACAAACCAGAACGCATGCCCCCACTCATTGAGGCCCACGTTGGGGAGAATCATCATCGGCCCCACGATCGCCCCCACCAACGGGAACGACACCGCCTTGCTGAACTGCGGCAGCCGGGTCATCGCATACAGATAGCTCGCCACGCCCATGGTGATGTAGAGCGGGAACGTGAAGTAGAACGCAATGATATGGCTGGCGGTAAAACTCGTGTCCCGGATGATCACTTGATGCCACGACGCATCCTGCTCCAGGGTATAGCTGCCCGCCCAATACACGCCGAAGACGTAACATGCAAGCCACATCATCCAGTAAAAATACCGCTTCAGCTCGGTCTTAGGATCCACGTTGGCGACGTTGCGATCCCGCGTCGTCCAAAGCCACCCAAAGATCGCGGACGCGTTGATGATGTTCGATACCACGTTAAACCGCCACAGATTCATCCAGACGTTTTCGAACTCCGGGGTCATGGAGTCCAAGCCGTGGGAGTAGCCGAAGAGGCGCTGAAAGACGACTTCGGCCCCCACCGCCCCCAGGATTGCAAACCAACCGATCTTGAGGGGCCTGGAATCGTACCAGAGCGACATGTCATAGCCCTTGTCGCTCCCGCTTCCCCATGTTGTTGTACTCGCCATATTCCTTACCTCCTTCTCGCGTACGCGAAAAACACCCCGCATGTTGATAACGGAGACCCGTGCGAGGGAGGGATCAAAAGGCGACTCGTCAGAGGAAACAGAAACCTGTGAAGCCGCTGGTATTCACGGTGCCGGCTCAGACACCCCCCAACGGCTTATCATTGAATGTGTCTACGCGACAAGACAAGAGCCGTTGGAGAACCGGCTAGCGTGACTGACGAGAAGCCCGCCCGTAACTCGGCGGGCCGTTCTGATCGGGTGGATTAAGGTCTGCCATGTTTACCCCCTCCTTTCGGCTCGAAGAACCGTGGGGGGATTACAGTACCATACGTGCGTTGGGCTGTTCCCCTCTCACGTGAATGGCCATTTATACCGCAGATCGTATAGCCCCTCTTCAACGAATGTCAAGAAGCAGGCATTCAGATTCTTACACGGGCAAGCATCCTCGATATGGTAGCTTTGACACGAGTAATCTCGTCCGTGGGAGACAGTACCTCGAAAGCAACCTCGCTCAATGCCTCATCCCTTTTTCGAAGAATAAGCCGCGGTTAATATCGCCAATACTGACCATCCCAACGAGCCTACCCTTGTCGACAACAGGGATGCGCCGGAAGTTCTTGAGGCCCATGTACGAGGCGGCTTCCAGAACAGGATCGTGGGGCGTGACCGTCATCGGATTCTTGCTCATAATATCCTCGACTTTCCCGCCAAGCACCTCGGGGTATCCATCTTCCATCTCGACAAAGCTCCGGCTGTGGACATTGTCATGAATGTAGTCGCCATAGTTTGGGTAGAGGGGTATCAAGACATCCCGCAATGTAATCATTCCCACAAGCTGATTGTCTCCTTCGACTACAGGAAGGGAGCCACAGTGGCGGTTCATCATTTTCATCACAGCCGACCGAATCGTATCTGACTTCTGCACCATGACGATACCGGTTGACATGACGTCTTGGACAAGCATGGTCACCTCCTCTGGAGATTGAGATCGGAAATACTTCCCCCTCCAGCCAACCCCCGTGTGATGTCAGCACATGCAACACCATGGGCATCCATCAAGGGAAGGAGGAAATCAGAACCCATGTGGCACCCGTGGTGGGCGCTTGTGACACCGACGTTCGTTACGCACCGGAGAGACCTGCGCGCGATTGAAGGCCTTGAGCCTGATCGAGATAGACCGTGTGTCCACCTCCTCCGGTAAAGCCTCCTGTGCCAGCGTCCTATCTCTCGATCAGTCGAGTCTTATTGTGTGATTCTCGCACAGGGGAAAGATGTGACCGTCGAAGATGGAACTGACAGTCCAGCCGAGCCACCCATCTTCAAAGCACAGCCACATGTTTCATACTCCCGCTCCATATTCATGTCAATGGAGGAACGTCCTTCTCGAATTTGGACACATTGACCGGATTCACCACGAGGCGTAAACTGAATGCATTGGCAGCAACCGCCTTTTCTTTCTACAGGTGGTGGCCATGGCCTTTCACGGAGCGCAGAGCCAACATTTTGGCAAGGCCTGGTATAACCTTCTCCCCGCTCAATCTCTTCCTCACAATCTAGCCCAGTTGTACGGTCCCGCTGGTCCTTTCACGTTCGCTGATCTCGGCAGCGTGGCGAGCCCATGCCTCGAGGAGGTACAGGTCTGGACTGACTTTCATCGCCCGAAATGGTTCTCTGCGACTCGACCAAAACGTCGCAAAACACGCCTGCCGCGCAACCAATTAACCGATGCCGAAGGGGCTTTCTATGTACCCGATCATTGCCCTGATCATCCTGATGCTGTTCACGTGGATCGTTGCAATATGGGCCTCATGCGCTGAAAGTGACGCGCCTGACGATGGGGAGAAACTGGAAAAACGTTCCGATGAACAGGATCACCGGAAAGCGTCCTTGAAACAGGACGTTGACCGGTCGACGGCGAGTCCACGATTGCAGAAGAAACGCCCGTGCATCGTGCGCGAGAAGACTTGCCGCCACACATATCTGCTCCGAACACCCAATGGAGGACCCTATGGCCTGTGAACGGTGCGGTGGAATGAGTGTCGCCACGCATTTCGAGGGGGACCGGGCCTGGGAGTATTACGGATGGAAGTGCCTCATCTGCGGGAATGTGACCGATCCGCTCATCATGACGAATCGGAACGCGCAAGCGCATGGAGCCATCGGACGGATGACTTCGAGCGGGATGAGACCTGCGCGTGGCGCAGTCAGTCCAGGCCGGCATACAGGTGCAGCTCGGTCATAACCCCGCATTGATCTGTGCAGGGTCTTGTAGATTCACAGCCCCATGCTGTCCACAGGAGGTGCCATCATGAAGGCCACGCTCATCATCTGTGCCAGTCCCTTCGTTATCGGTTTTCTTGTGTCCCTCGCGCTCGCCAATCCGGATATGTTGCCGAAACATCCGGGCTATCCAATGGGAAATCGGTGGACCCTGTGAAAGGGCAGCCTCTCGCCAATGATCCGGGCCAGATGAACGCCTCGGGCGAAAACGCACTGGTAGGGGCAGCGACATTCGACGATGCCCACTCCTCTCAGCGTCTTTCAATCAATCAGAACGACCAACGGTTGCTTGAAAAAGCGGGAGCAGGAATTCTTCCAAAGGTTCAGGGGCCTCATATCAAGATCGAACCGCCTGTGAAGGAGGGCACCAGGATCAACGCTTCCCCGCAGTGACGTTCAATCATGACGAGCAAATCGGCTCAGGCCAGCCCCTCGTTTCCATCGAAACCAAGGACCGCCACCCGATTGACACCGTGAACTCATGGACTTCTCGGCAGCATAGCGTGGTGGCACGAGCGAGGAGCGTGATCTGTTTCATCGGAGTGATGACGACGTCCCCGGTCATCCACATCCAATCCGACGAGCGAATCATCGCTTTCAAGGACAGGAAGTGGTAGCGTCTCTCATTGTTCTGATTCCCCACAGCCCGCCACTGCCTTGCCGTTGTCACTCTTGACCAGCGCGTTGGCTGAGGCGTACAGTAATAGCCAGTTCACAAGCCGCCTCATTCTGGGAGGTGGTGGCCATGATCCTCCGTGGAGCACAGATCCATCGGGATGGACAAGGCAAGTGCGGCCTCCCCCCCAATCCAACTTTTTCCAGTAATAGAACGCAGTTGCCGCCATCCGGTGTCCTTACGAACATCCGGATGAGCCTCTGCGACTCTGGTGTCTTTCATCACCACGTCAAACCGGGAAGTACGCACATGTCCGGCTCTATGGGCCGGACACCATTTCATGTGACTCGAGCAGGATGTCGCGTGGTGCGCTTGCCTCGCGCTTGATTGCCCGCCGTCGAAAGGAGGTTGTTATGTCGAACCGCTACAACACCATCGACATCATCGTAGGGGTCGGCATGTGTGCCATTGTCTTCGGAGCCTTGCTGTTCTTTCTTGCTGCGAACGGCACCTATCAGGCAGCCGTCCCACAGCCCATTTCGATTGAACAACCCACCGGCATTGAGCTCGGAATGGCCTTGCTCCAGCCGTCCCTGGGTCAAGCCATTGTCGATCAGGCGCTCTTCGAACGCCGGAGCAATCAGCATATGGTCCAATCTGCATCCGAATGGAACCAGGCGACCCTCGCTCACCAGGAGTTCCAATCGCTCCCGGGCGGTCCCTTCGGAGCTATCATGAGCCAGGCTGCGACAATCCAAGCCAACCATATAGCCCGAGTTCAGTACGTCATGGGGCAGGCAATTGTGAATTTCACCGCGCGCGGCATTCGAAGTGGAGTGTTGTCGGCTGATCAGTATCTTTCTGAGTACAACACCAACATGATTCGCATAACTGAAGCCTGGGGACAGCGTCTGGATCAGGAGTTCACCTCAACGTGGCAAGCGACTCTCGGGCGCGGGATTGTGGATGCATTTCAGAATTACACCGAGCGGGCTGGCGCGGTCCAGGAGCGAGTGGGGACAGCTCTTGTGCAGGTGACGCAAGCCCAAGTAGGATCGGAAGAGATCCGGGCTGTGCAACAAGAGCAACTGGCGAGCCTCATGGTGGCCGCCATTCGCACTGAGGCACTGGCGGATCGCATGACCTTGCTGGCAGCCATCGAATCTTTTCCTGAAGACACAGCGGTCGCCTCCACTGAGCCGGCGTCCTGGCCTGAAATTTCAATTGGCTACCTAACAGTCTCCGGCCTTATGCTGGTTACCGTCTTTTTTGGAGGACTTTCGCTGGCTGCTCGGATCAGGGAGACCAAAGCACTCGCCGAGATGGAGCATCAGGCAGCTAGGTGGGTATATCGCATGGCAGCATGAAGGCGTGCGTAGAGAGGACTCGCGTGATTCTCACGCGAGCGAGTGACTTATGTCATGGGTATATTGGGGAATCGTGATAGGTTTCGTGGCAATGGTGGCGACCGTTTTCGAATGTGTCGGTATATTGTACTCCAATCCGAAGGGGTCGCCTAAAGAACCGAGCAGCAAGATCGATGAGCCGAAAGAGGCAGTCACACACGCCTCAACCGCCCATCGTCGCGCTGCATAGGTCCATACGACGGCCTAAACGAATCTCGTGTTGAGACATGAAGGTGGCGCATAGTCGAGAGCATCAGTCTCAGACGGACGGGTGTGCTTACGTGGCTTCGCGTGTGCTCGATGGCAGGGGAGAGTAAAGAACCCCGCTCTTCCGAGCGGGGCATCCTGGAATATCTTCGTAAACCTGCCAACTCCAATTCATAAAAGATCTTCCCTCCCCCACACGACATGTCAGACGTTGAAACAGCACGGGCGACCTCCTTTAGATTAGGAGGTCGCCCGTAAATAACACGACCGTCGACGGTCTCTCTATGTTCAACCCGCCGAAACCGCCGGCACGGCTTAGTACGGAATGACGTGCAAGCAGTCCTTGCTCTCGTTGTTCCAGACCACATCGCACAGGTTCGACATGCGCGCGACGATCTGCGCCGCCACGCCGCCCGTCCCGCCGAACAGCCCGCACCAGCCCAGGGTCACAAAGCCCCAGTGCAACGGC
>DATIQH010000148.1:0-7087 GCA_035471155.1 Nitrospiraceae bacterium
TATACCTGCTCCTGCCTCGCCACGCCGGCCTCCTCACCGACGCGCGCAAACGCATCAGCGCCATCAAGCAATACTCCAGCCTTGGGAGCGGCTTTAAGATCGCCATGCGCGACCTCGAGATTCGCGGCGCGGGAAATCTCCTCGGCGCGCAACAAAGCGGTCACATCACGGCGGTCGGCTTCGACCTTTACTGCCAACTTCTCAAACAAAGCATCGCGTCGAGCAAGGGCGAAAAAGTAAAACCGCGCCTCGAGGTCCAGGTCCGCCTCGACTTCCTCGCCCTCAACGCCCAGGAGGAAAGCGGGAAAACGGAGTCGAGTGCCGAGAGGACTTGAAGGGTAAATGACTTTCAGATTCTGTCAGCAGGCTTCGGAGAAACTCGGTTTACGCACAATACATCGTTGGGATCTGGCAGAATGGGCCGAAGACAAAATAGCTGCAGGATGCTCAAAAAGGCCGCTCAGCAAGGCCGCAGCGAGTGAAGACCGGAGACGTACCCTCTGGGGTACGTTGAGGATCTGAACGATGCGAGAACGCCGCTGGCGGACTTTTTCAGCATTCTGCTAGAGAATCAACATCGCATCGCCATAGCTGTAGAAGCGCTACCGCTCGCGAACCGCCTCTGCGTAGGCCTGTCGAAGATATTCGGTCCCAACCAGCGCGGAAACCAGCATCAGCAATGTGGTGCGTGGCAAGTGAAAATTCGTGAGGAGAGCATCGACGACTTTGAATGAAAACCCTGGAGTCATAAACATATCCGTCTCGCCACGATAGGGTCGGATCTGGCCGTCCGCACGAGCGGCAGTTTCGAGCGCGCGCACGACCGTGGTCCCGACAGCGACAACGCGTCTCCCTGTTGCTCGCGCCTGTTCGATGGCATGTACCGCTTCTGTTCCGACTTCGAGCCATTCTGAACCCATCCGGTGGTCTTCGATCTGATCGACCGTCACAGCCTTGAAGGTCCCAACACCGACATGCAACGTAACGGTCGCAAGACCGACCCCTCGCTGTTGCAACCGCGCCAGCAACTCCGGTGTGAAATGGAGCCCGGCTGTCGGCGCCGCAATCGCGCCTTCATGCTGCGCGAACAGGGTTTGGTACCATTCTCGATCCTGATCGGTCGGCGCCCGTTTCATATAGGGCGGAAGCGGCATTCGGCCATGTTGCCGCAGCCATTCAGACAATGGGATCGGACTTTCGACCCGAACCGTTGTTCTGGTCGGCCCACGCTCGACCACCACAGCCACAGCCTCCGCACTCATCTCAAGAACCTGTCCAGGCCGAAACGTTCCCTTGATAAGCACTTCCCAGATCGCATCGCCGAGATCCTTCACAAAGAGGATCTCGACTTTCACGCCGGAAGGACGCTTCCGCCCAACTACGCATGCGGCCAATACCTTTGTGTCGTTGACTACGAGGAGATCGCCGGACTGAAGAAGGTCTGGCAACTCGTCGACACGGCGATGCGCAAATGAGCGATCGAGCCGCTGCAGAACGAGCAGCCTGGCGTGATCGCGCGGCAGGTTAGGATGGGTGGCAATCAGCGCGGGATCGAACGGAAAGTCGAACTCTGAGAGCTGCATCAGGAAGACGGTGGGATCGGAGCTTTAATCAGCGTCATATTCTGCAGTTCGGTACCTGGATAATAATACCGAAGAATCGCGGAAAAGGGGTAGCCCAACTCAGCTAATTCTTTTGCACCCCACTGGCACATGCCGACGGCGTGGCCTGCACCGAAGCCGGACAGCACCACATCTCGGCCGATCGATTCGATGGCAAACTGCGTGCTGGGGATGATGGTGTAGCCGACCGCTTTCCGCAATTCTTCCCCGCGAAGCACCAATTCTCCACCGGAGTGGAGAACACGCAGCTTCGCGACTCGTCCCCCGCGGCTGAACGACATGGGCGTGATCGTCGCGATCGTACCCACCGAGAAACCCTGCTGCCGCAGATTCTGCTCAAGAGTGTCGACTCTGAAAGAAGACCTCCATTGATAGTAGGGCGACATGAGGTCGAACGGGCATTCGACGCCCTTGAGATAGGGATAGTCTTTCGACCACACATTCATGGCATCCTCTGTCAACCCGGCGGCCGTCGATGAGAACGCTGCATAGATCGGCGCATCCTCGTATGTCACGACCAGCCCACGCGTCTCTTCAACGGCGCGCAGGATCCCCGTATCCACCCCCTGCTTGCCGCGATAGACCTGG
The DNA here is from genome assembly GCA_035471155.1 of Nitrospiraceae bacterium. Lineage (GTDB taxonomy): Bacteria > Nitrospirota > Nitrospiria > Nitrospirales > Nitrospiraceae > Palsa-1315. The sequence continues at coordinate 2,211 of DATIQH010000148.1, forward strand.
TCTTGCACCGTAGCCACCACGTCGTACTCCCGTGTGGCGCTCAACATCTGCTGATAAAGCGCATAGGTCCTGGCCGCCACCGCTTGTGCTTTCAACATTTCCGGATGCCATGCTGAGCTGACCTCCGAGGGAACGACCCCTTTGACATATTCTTCAACATCGACCCGATTGATGACCAGAAACCCGTTGCCTCTTCGTACGAGTTGGACGAGACCGCTTACAGAAATCTCTGTGCCGGAGTCGCCCGATGACACCGGCGCCCCCTTGGGCTTCCGAGCGAGTCGTGGAAACGTCAATGTGAGGCCTTGCTCTCCCCCTTGCAGCGTCAATTGCTCCGTCTGCATGCGGGTGCCATTCAGCAGAAACCCCCCTCCAGCGGCTGTGACTTGGACCGGCGCGCGCAGAGCCTGACCACGGCCTTTTGCATCCGTCACCCATAGTGGACCGTCTGCACGGAAATCGAGCCGTGGCACTTCAGCCGACAACAGCACTCGGATCGACTCGGCCGCCTCGGCTCCCGAAGACAGGCCAAAAAGGCATGCTCCCGTCACGATAGCGCGGCATACGTTATCTCTCAGTTGGTTCATCGGCGAAAGATCCATGTTATTAAATAGAATACCAGACTCAGGACGACGCTTAGGAGCAGACTGGTCACGATGGGAAACGAGAAACTGAAGTTATCTCGTCGGATAGAGATGTCGCCGGGAAGCTTGCCGAACCATCCCAGGAGATTCCCAATTCCTGGAACACGATCTGCGATCAGCAACAACAGGCCGATCAAGACCACGCAGAGCCCGACTCCGATAAAGACTTTGCCGAGATTTCCCCATTCAGCCATCAGCCTAGAGCTAAATGTTCTGCGATTTGCACCGCATTGAGCGCTGCCCCTTTGCGGAGATTGTCGGATACTACCCAGAGGTTCAAACCGTTCGTGATCGATTCGTCTTCCCTGACGCGGCCGATGTATACCTCGTCCTTGCCGGTCGCATCCAGAGGCATGGGGTAGAGCTTCTTGCCCGGGTCATCATACACAATCACCCCCGGCATAGCCGCCAGCGCCGCACGGGCTTCATTGGACTTGAGCGGACGTCGCAGCTCTACGTTGATGGCTTCGGAATGGCAACGCAACACCGGCACACGCACGGTCGTCGCCGTCACGCGAAGCTCCGGAGCTTCGAGAATTTTTCTTGTCTCGCGGGCAATCTTCACTTCCTCGGAACAATCCCCACCGTCGTTGAAGGAGCCAATATGCGGCAACAGATTGAATGCGATCTGATAGGGATACACTTCAGCCTTCGTGTCGCGAAAAGACATCAGATCTTTCGTCTGCGTCATCAACTCATCCATGGCCGCAGCGCCGGTCCCAGAGACCGATTGAAACGTCGTCACGACGACACGCTTTACCCCCACGATATCCATTAGGGGCTTAAGGGCCATGACGAGCGGCGTCGTCGTACAGTTGGGAATCGACACAATGCCACGAGGCATCGTCAGCAGAGCATGGGCATTGACTTCGGGTACGACCAGCGGAACATCAACCTCCATCCGAAAGACACCACTATCGTCGATAACCACAACCCCGGCCGCACCGAGCCGTTGACCATACTCGCGGCTGATAGCGTCGGTCGCTGAGATAAATGCGACATCGACACCGGCAAACGACGACTCCGGCGTCAGCTCCTCAACCTTCCAGTCTTTGCCCTGGCACGACATCACCTCACCAGCCGAACGCTTCGAAGCAAACAGACGTAGCGAGGCCACCGGAAACTTTCGCTCCTCCAGAATCTCGAGCGTTTCTTTCCCAACCGCCCCCGTTGCGCCGAGGATGGCCACCACGTACCCTGATTTCTTTTTCAACATGAATTTCGATCCTATCTAGAGCACGATCTCGCGAATGCGATGATTGAACGTATCGGCTACGAGCACATGCCCTGCACGATCGATCACGATTCCGAACGGGTAACTCAGGGCAGCTCCAAGGGCCGCGCCTCCGTCACCACTATAATCGGCCACGCCCACCCCGGCGATGCGCTCAATCAGTCCTGTGATTCGATCCCAGCGCCGCACCAGATGATTGTCCGAATCGGTCATGTAGAGATTCCCCTCCTCATCCAACGCAACCCCCGATGGCCGAGAGAGACTGTTGCTGGACGGCTCATCAGGCCCCTGATACCGATACTCACCGCCGCCCCCTACCACAGTTCGGATGAGGCCAGTGATGGGATCGACCGCGCGAATTCTTCCGTTGAAGGTATCGGCAATGAACAGCGTGCCATCTGACGCTAGCGCCAATCCGCTGGGACCGGCCAGACCGGTTTCTATCGCAGCCATACCATCCCCATTATACACAGCCATTCCTGTCCCTGCGACCGTACGAATCACGCCGGTGGATAAATCCACTGCCCGTATGCGGTTGTTACTCTGGTCAGCGATGTATAGGATGCCTTCATCACTCACCGCCAAAGCCGCCGGCTCATTCAACCCCGCCTCCACGGCCAATCCTCCGTCTCCCGAACATCGAGGCTGTCCTAGACCTGCGACTGTCGTGATCACTCTAGTGGCTGCATCCACACGCCGGACCCGATGGTTCAGCGTATCCGCAATGTAAAGATGCCCTGCCTGATCGATCACCACGGCTGTCGGGAAATTCAACAGAGCTTGATCCGCTGGTCCGCCGTCGCCATTGAAACGTTTCGCCGGCGCTGTACCTGCCACGACATAACGAACCGTTCCGCTCAAGTCCGTCTGCTGAGAAAACGCATGGGAATTGATCGCGTCGCTTTCGGCCAAGGGATCGTCATTCGCTTCCTCCGCCACCGGAATCGGCGAAATCGCTTTTGCGTCAAATCCGACCGCCTGCGTATACCCCGCGACCGTCTTGATACAACCTGTCTGTTTCTCGACCTTTCGCACAACATGATTTTCGGAGTCGGCGATGAACAGGTTTCCCTCGGCATCCAGGATAAGTCCCTTCGGTTCATTCAGACAAGCGGCGATGGCCATCGCCTCGTCGCCAGACCAGCCTGAGTCTCCCGTACCGGCAAAGGTCTGGATCACTCCGGTTTTGAGATCTGTGCTCATCGGCCTCGAAATTTCTCTCAGTTCAAATGTTGCCGGATGGCCTCGCCCATTTCTGTCGTACTGACCAGACGAGTACCGGGACTGTGAATGTCTTTTGTGCGATAGCCCAGATCGAGGGTCTTCACGATCGCCTGCTCGATGGCTTCCGCTTCTTTATCCAACTTGAACCCGTAGGACAGCATCATCGCCGCTGAAGCAATCGTCGCAATGGGATTCGCCACATTCTTCCCCGCAATGTCGGGCGCGCTGCCGTGAATCGGCTCGAACAGTCCGACCTGCGAACCGATGCTGGCCGACGGCAACATCCCGATGGACCCGGTCAGCATCGCGGCTTCATCGCTCAGAATGTCGCCGAAGATGTTGTTACAGAGCATCACATCGAACTGCCTCGGGTTGCGCACGAGTTGCATCGCCGCATTATCGACGTAAATATGGCTCAACTCCACGTCCTGATAACCCTTGTGGGTCTCGATGACGACGCGACGCCAGAGTTCGGATGACTCCAGCACATTCGCTTTGTCGACGGACATCACTTTCTTCCGGCGTTTTCTCGCTGCTTCGAATGCCACTTTCGCAATGCGATGAATCTCTTCAGTCGTATAGATCTCGGTATTGAACCCTCGTTCGCTCCCGTTCGGCAGCTTCTCGATCCCCTTTGGTTTCCCGAAATAAATACCGCCGGTCAGTTCCCTGATGACCAGGATATCGATCCCCTCGATCACGTCGCGTTTCAGCGTGGAGGCGTCGGCCAACATCGGGTACAACTTCGCCGGCCGCAAATTCGCATAGAGGCCCAGGTGCTCGCGCAAACCCAACAGCGCCCGCTCCGGACGCAGGCTATATTCCAACCCCTCCCACTTGGGACCTCCGACCGCGCCAAGCAAGACGGCATCGCTGTGTTTGGCCAGGGTTAAGGTTTCTTGAGGAAGTGGCACGCCCACTTTGTCGATGGCTTGGCCGCCGACATCGCCGGACAGAAAGTCAAACGTGTGGCCGAACTTCTCGGCAACAACCTTCAGGGCCTTCACCGCCTCAGGAACGATCTCCCGACCTCCTCCATCACCAGCTAGTACGGCAATCTTCGCTTTCACAGACTACTCTCCCTCTTTATGAGTGGTGACCGTGCCGCCCCTATTCCAACACTTCTTCATCCTCTAGTCGCCAAGCAGGGTCGACGATGCAGAGAAACTCGATGGCGGTGGATCCAGTATTTTCCAGAGACTGTTTGCCTCCAGGCGGCACATAGACGACGGAACCTGGCAGCACCGAGACGACGGAGTCGTCTACGGTTAACCGTCCCTGACCGGCGATAATGTAGTAAACTTCTGATGACGTCAGCCTGTGCCATTTCGACCGAGCGCCGGGAGCCAACGTCCCATGCGCCACACTATACCGAAGCGCGAGCGGCTGTTTTGCTGGATGCAACAACTCGCGCAGAACGGTATGGTCGCCGGCCAGAAACTTCGGCCGATCTGCCAGGGTGACGTGAACCACAACGCGCCTCACAGCCAACAGCATCTTCCCCAGTCTCAAGCTTGGGTCGATGACTCTATCGTGGTCACTTTCCCTAAATCAAGTTGACCCTCTGCTCGCCTTGTGCCTGTTTTCCGGCCAAGTACGACAGCTTGTTCAACGCATTGAGATAGGCCCGCGCTGAAGCCATGATGATGTCCGTATCCGCCCCATGCCCTGAGACGGTTCGGCCATCTTCTTGAACCCTGACCGACACTTCGCCCTGGGCGTCGGTCCCCCCCGTAATCGCCTTCACGGCATACATAAGAAGCGTACTCTTGGTC
>DATIQH010000149.1:0-21303 GCA_035471155.1 Nitrospiraceae bacterium
TCGTGAGTTCAAAGGGGGCCGCCATACTCCCGGTTGGAAGCCGGCTCATCTTGAGCGAGGCAAAGGGGTCGCCGGCTAGTGTGGGACCAGCCAAGGTGACACTCAGCAAAGAGACCATCGCTACAATCAAAACTCGTTTCACTGACAGAGGCACGTTACGGCTCCTGCCTCGCAAGAACTTTCAAGGACGGTAGCTGGATGGTTTGGACGACCATGCGATGCGCAGGCATCGCGTGCTCCATCCAAGCCAGGGCAGCAAGCCCTTTCGAATTCATCGAGAGGGTCGGCGTCTGGCCTTTCTTGTCATTCAATTTCTGCGGCGCGCTGAATGTCTGTCCACGATCGAGGGACAGGCTCATCACGACTTCACGCCGGACGGGCGATTGTTCTTCCCAGGCGATAACGATACGCCCCTCGGGATCAACTGCCATCTGCGGGTGATCGGGGAAGGTTCCCTTGGAAACGTTCAGTTTTTGTTTGGGTGAGAAGGTCGCTCCGCGGTCGTCCGAGTAGGCGAGGAACACCGCCGGAGTCTCATCGACACCCTCGGTGTACCAGACCACATAGAGCCGCCCGAGTCGATCCGTTCCGATTGAGGCTGGCCGATGCGGGCAGCCGGGAAACACCCACTTATCGTGACCGACAATCACCGGTGAGGAAAACGTACTTCCGCCGTTTGTGGAGCGCGCCACCACCGTTTCGCGGACCTCGCCTGGGAGGACCTTGCGCCAGGCCAAATAGAGGGTCCGATCAGGCCCGGTCGTGAGAGACGTCCGGCAACAGACACAAGCGTCTTCGTCCACTTTGAAATTCTTCGCGACGGTACGACCGCGATCGGTTGAGCGTGTTACGAAGGTGCCGGGCTCTTTCTTGCCTTCCCGTCCATCGATCCAGGCCATGTGCAGCACGCCGTCAGGGGCGACGTGGATCGAATCGAAACTGTGGCCGATAGCCTGCTCGTCGTCGTTTACCAGAATCGACGGCAAGAATGTTTTGCCGCCGTCCCTGGACCGGCTTAGCCGCAATTCGTTCGAGAACGGCTTGTCGGGCGTCAGTTTCGGATGAGTCAAGGCCCACGTCAGGAACACGTCGTCTCCGACCACCGTCAACGCAGGCGCTTCCTGTCGCATGTAGGGCGCCTCAGTCGGCTGGTTCACTTTGACCGGAGTCCCAATCGATTCTCTCGATTTCTCAGTTCTCGCATAGAGCACCGTACGTATGTCCTTGTCCTCTTCCATCCAGGCAAGCGAGATGCGGCCCTCGTCGTCAATCCTGACGGAGGGACCTACCACCGCTCGTACTTTGTGATCGGTGGTCAGTTTCGGACCGAACTGCAATGTCTGATCTGACTCAGCCAGCGCCATCGTCGCGAGCGACACCACGCTGAGAACAATTCCGACCATCCACGCCATTTTTTTCACTCTGAAAGTCCCTTCGATCATCGCACACCTCAGTTCGATCCACGAATAGAGAAGGGCACATCCCGCCCATTTATCCCTTGCCGGGCGCTCACTCCTGGCATCGATTCCAGGGCCCCTTTCATACTTCTCGTCGGTTGATCCGAGAATTCAGACCGTGGAACAGTGGACCGCGCCGTTCCCTCCGGCTGCGGTCGGAGCTGGCGCAACTCATTCTCGGTTTTTCCTCGTTCCCCCTGCAGTTCTTGAATCCGTGCCGTCCGCTCTTTTTCGCGCATCATGTCCTGCTTTTCTTCAGCCCAAACCGGCATAGCCATTATGCCCAGAAAGCCGAACACGATTGCGGCTTGCATCATCTTCAATTCTTGATTTGACATCAGAGACATAGGCCAGAGCATCCCGCGATTAACTCGCAAGGCTATAGACCATCGGTACATACACCGCTACTTCGGACGTGCCGAGTGGTTGATGCATATGCAGCGGACAGACCAGCCTGATCGCTTCTATGGCCGCATTGTCCAGCGCATCATAGCCGGAACTTCTATGCACCTTTACCTCCGACAGATGGCCATCAGCTCGAATCACTGCGCGCAGGACAACCTTCCCTTCCCAGCCATTGAGGCGCGCGGTGCTCGGATAACGTTTGAGTTCTGCCAGTCTCCGCCTCAGTGATTCGGCCAACCAGCCATGATCGACTTTGACCGAAGAAGTCGGACGGGTTGCCATCGCCATTTGTGGAGCAGGCTCTTGTGTGACAGATTCAGCCGGTTTCGCGTCGTTCGCAGCAGCCATCGCCGTCGCTGCCGTGATCGCAGGGTCAGCGGGCACTGCTTCATGTTGAGCGACAGGGGCGATCGACTCGACGTCGGACTGGGTGGTCTGCTGAGTCTCTGCTGGTTCCTGCTCCCTGACCGGCGTGGTCTCCTCGGTTCTCGTTTGCGCCGCTACTGTCTGTTGAATCGGCTGGCTCTCTTCAACCGCCTGATGAAGCTTACGCTGCACAATCGGCGTGATCTCGCGGGGCTGCACTTCCTGCGTCGTCATCTGGGGCTTGCTGGGGATAGGAGCTACCGGATGGAGAGTCGGCTTCGCAGGCTCCTGGCTTGGTTTGGCTTCGGCCTGACGTGATTCTTGACCCTGTTGTGGTTCGATCAATGCGACGTCCCACGTGAAAATCTCTTTTGGCACGGCCGGTTTGGCCTGTGTCATGAGCCCGAAGGCCACGGTCAGCGCAAGCCCGTGAAAGAGCACGGACACCACCCACCCTTGCATGATGCAGTACTGTCTGTCTGGATTGAGCTTCATCCGATCACCACGGCTGTGAATGTGTTTTCGATTTTGGGATCGGGCCTTGTCTTCCTCGCCAACTGACCCAAAGAGGAGAATGTCATGAACGATGGCCATTCCCGTCGAGCTGTAGACTGATTTTGTCTCATCGATTCATTTCTCCCCAGTCTGATTCAATTTCACAGATACGATTTTGACTACGTTGGTTTCCCTCTCCCGGGCCTGGTTGATCAACGATCGCAACCTTCCTCAGGGGAAGGAATCGCGACTGCTTGTCACCGACATGCTCGGAAGATGAAGAAAAAAGAGGAGCTATGCGAAGGGCGGTGCGCGTGAAGGTGGTTGAAAGCTGGGGCCAGCACTGATCTGTGGTCTGAGGAACGCCTGCTCTAGGAGAGCGACTTGAGCAACAGGGGTGAAGGAGACTGAGGTTCCCTCGACCGCATCGGCCGCGATGCAGAGCCATGAACAGAGTGCGGTGGCGTGAGTCGCGGCCTTGTGATGCTCATGTTGCCCCATGTGGGCGGTGATTTGCGGGTACACAATCCCGCTAAGCGCCACAAGCCAGAGGGTGAACCCTACGATTACAAATTGTCGAATTCTTTGACTCATAGAGTGTTATCGAAGAGCCGCTGCCTTCATCGGCTCATTTTTCTGAATCCGGGCAACAGTTTCTTCGATCTTCTGTTCGGTCAGAAGGCCGCCTTTGATGTATTCCTGCACGCGCCCCTCTTGGTCGATGAAGACGCTCACAGGTAGTCCGAACACGCCGAACTGGTTGGCGACTTTATTGTCGTGATCCATCAGGACCGGGAATGTGTGGCCGTACTGCTTGATGTGTTCGCGAACCTTGGCGTCGTCTTCCAATTCGTTGACGGCAAGAACCACGAAGCCCTGGTCGCGTAGTTTGTCATACATGGTTTGCATGGCCGGCATTTCGGTCGTGCAGGGCTTGCACCAGGTGGCCCAGAAGTTCAAGAGCACAATTTTGCCGCGATATTGGCCGAGGCTCTGCTCCTTGCCCGCCAGATCGGTCAAGCGAAAATCCTCTGCCTGCATGCCGACCGTTGGCACCCGTGAACCCATGCTCCAGCCGTCGAGGGCCGGCAGCGCCATCAAGGCAACGAGCAGCGCTGTCCCCATAAGCACTGGGGTGATCCTACTTGATTTCATGGCAGTCTCCTCCGCTTCAAACGTTTCGCTTACGACGGGCTCGCCACTTGGAACGAGCGTGTGAGCCCAAAGATGTAACTGGTTCCCTGAGCCAAATTGTTGTTGGAGTCCCGCTCGAACGGGATCTGCGCAAAAAAGTAGAGCGATGTATTGTTCGTCCAGCTAGATTCAACGAGTTGCCCCAAGCCGACCTGGAACCCTGGCGAAAAAGCATAGTAGGTCGATCCAGTGTTCGGCACCGCGCGGTTCATAATATTGGGGTCAATAGATATTGGGTCACCCGGGAAAAGTCCTGGACCATCGCTAGGTGTTGCAGAGCGTAATAGTGACGAACTGAAATTGTCATGCACCAGATAGCGGTAATTAACCTGGCCGGTCAGAACTAGCCAGGGAGCCGCCACCAAATTCAGCCCTGCATTGAGCATATATTCGTCGCCGAACCGATAACCATCATTGTTCCGGGGGGTGTGGCGGTAACTGGCCGAGGCAAATTGGTTGAGCCGATGGGGGATCAATTCATAGGTCTGATAAATGGTCGGATTCAACGCGACTTGTCCCCGGCCGAGTTGTGCGGGCGACTCCATCACCTTTTCAGCGCTGTCATGCGCATGGGTATTGCCGGACGGGAGATAGACACCAAATCCCAGCACCACCATGCTGCTCAGCGTGGGCAGCACATTGTACTTGAGGCCCACACGTATGTCCCCGATCCCGTTGGCGGAGAAATTTGACGGCTCACCTTCGCCATTCGCTCCACCCTCTCCTAACCCATCGATATGTTTGTGTGTGCGCCACATATAGGGGAGAGTGAGTTGTAGGCCGAACCGATCGGTGAGACCATAATTGAGATCAAGGGTGCTCTGCTGGGTAATGGTCCGAGTCTCCTGATGATGATCCAAAATTAACGCTCGATCCGCCTGATCCACCGCTGCGATGACCCCATTGGTTCCATCCAACACCCGCATCGGAGTGTAATTGTACATCGCATTGACCGTGAGAACGCCTGCTTGTGGCACTTGCTGTTGAGATCCGATCACGACGAAACAGGTCACAGCGCCGCAGGAGGCTCGTGCTTGCTCGACGACGAGCCACGAGAAAACAACGAATGCAAGGCTGAGAATGAGCCCGAGAATAAACCGTTTCCCTGCCATGTTGCTGATCCTTATTTCTCTTAGAAGAATCGCTCCCACCCGTCTATCCTACAGCCCACTCAGTGGGTTGTAGGATAGAGCGAATGCGGCCCTGCTGCGAGCCGATTAGTAACGAAATTTACAGAGAGAAAGATGGAGGAGCGCGGCTGGGAGAAGTACGGCAAGCCTCGATCGAAGGCTGTGTAGACTGGGAGAGCGTGACGAATGTAATAGGACTGAGTTCGGCCTGAAACGTGACCACCGCCGTATCGAGAACCGCCCCGGCGGCGCACATCCAAGAACAGAGCAGGGTGCCATGCGTGGCAGCCTGATGCTGGGCATGGTGCCCGGCATGCTCGACCGACTGAGCTTGAGCCAACCCACCGATAGAAATGACACAGAGTATGAGGAGGATCGAGAGGAACTTGAGAGCAGTACGATTCATTCGGCAACAACCCAGTACGATTCAACCGAATGCTACTGGATACCCACAAGATCTGTCAAGTTGCCTGCTTGCACCGGAGCGGCTGCTTATTATTAGGAGTCATCTTATAGGATTCATGGAAAAGATGCTGTATACTGCGTCGAACATTTTTCGGAAACATCGGCGTTCGCTCTGAACGATAGTATCATGGTCACACAATTACTCAACCAAATATTCGGCAGCAAAAACGATCGTGAAATCAAGACGATCCTCCCGATTGTGGAACGGATCAATAGCCTGGAATCGGGCCTGACCCCGCTCTCCGATCACGCCCTCGCGGACAAGACCCAGGAGTTCAAGAAGCGTCTGGGGGCCGGTGAGACCCTGGATGACATTCTGCCGGAAGCCTACGCGGTCTGTCGCGAGATGTCCCGCCGCAAGTTGAATATGCGCCATTTCGACGTGCAGTTGATCGGCGGTGTCATTCTTCACAGGGGCCGTATCGCTGAAATGAAGACCGGCGAGGGGAAAACCCTGGTGGGCACCCTGCCGGTGTATTTGAATGCGCTCGAAGGGAAAGGCGCACATCTCGTCACGGTGAACGACTACCTCGCCAAGCGCGATGCGCAATGGATGAGCGTGCTCTACCACGCGCTGGGACTTTCGGTGGGCATCATTCAACACGATGCCTCCTTTATCTTCGATCCGACCTATGAGGCTTCCGACAAGCGGCTTCAGTCTCTTCGCCCCTGCACGAGACCTGAAGCTTATCGCGCCGACATCACCTACGGGACGAACAACGAATATGGTTTTGACTATCTTCGCGACAACCTGGTCGTCACGGACCTGGCCCAGTGCGTGCAGCGCGAGTTGAACTTCGCCATCGTGGACGAAGTCGATAGTATTCTCATCGACGAGGCCCGCACGCCTTTGATCATCTCCGGTCCGACGGACGAGACGACCGATCTCTACTACCGCATCAATGCGATCATTCCACAGCTGAAGCCGGAGCAGGACTACACGGTCGAAGAAAAAACGAAGACCGCGTCGTTGACCGAAGACGGGAACGTCCGAGTCGAAAAATTGCTCGGCGTGGACAATCTCTACGATCCCAACCATATGGATCTTGTCCATCACGTCGTCAAGGGGCTCCAGGCCTATAGCCTCTACAAACGGGATGTGGACTATGTCGTAAAAGATGGCGAAGTCATCATCGTGGACGAATTCACTGGGCGGCTCATGCCAGGACGCCGCTGGAGCGATGGCCTACACCAGGCCGTCGAAGCTAAAGAAGGAGTGAAGATCGCGAACGAGAATCAAACGCTGGCCTCGGTTACCTTCCAGAACTATTTTCGGATGTACAAGAAGCTCAGCGGCATGACCGGCACGGCGGACACAGAAGCGGCGGAGTTCGCCAAGATCTACAATCTCGACGTCAACGTGGTGCCGACCAATCGCAAGATGATCCGGCTGGATTACGCGGATGTCGTCTATCGAACCGAGAAGGAAAAGTTCACCGCCATCGTCGAAGATATCAAGGAATGCCACGAGCGGGGCCAGCCCGTCTTAGTCGGCACGATTTCCATTGAAAAGTCGGAACGGCTGGCGGGCTATTTGAGCCGGAACGGTGTCAAACACAACGTTCTCAACGCCAAGCAGCATGAGCGAGAAGCCGAGATCATCGCCCAAGCCGGGCGCAAGGGCGCCGTCACCATCGCGACGAACATGGCGGGCCGCGGCACCGACATTCTCCTGGGCGGCAATCCTGACTTTATGTTCAAACAGATTCTGTACCGGGAAGAGAACCTGACGGAGGCGCGCAAGCTGGAGATCTTTGAACAGATTCGAGCCGACTGCGAGAAGGATAAACAACAGGTTATCGCGGCAGGCGGACTCCACATTCTTGGGACCGAGCGCCACGAAAGCCGCCGGATCGACAACCAACTCAGAGGCCGGGCCGGCCGCCAGGGCGATCCTGGTTCGTCACGCTTCTATCTGTCGTTGGAAGACGACCTGATGCGCATCTTCGCCTCCGAGCGGGTTTCCCAGTTGATGCTCAAGCTCGGCATGGAAGAAGGCGTCCCTATCGAACATGGCATGGTCACCCGGGCTATCGCCAACGCTCAGAAGAAGGTCGAGGCCCATCACTTCGAGATCCGGAAACAGTTGCTGGAGTATGACGATGTCATGAACAAGCAGCGCGAAGTGATTTACCAACACCGGCGCGCCGTCTTGGGCGGATCGAATCTGAAAGACGATCTTCGCAACATGATCGACGGCCTGGTGGAGTCCGCGCTGAACATCTATTGCCCGGCTGAACAATACTCCGAAGAATGGGATATCAAAGGGCTTGCTGAACTCATGCATGGCCAGTTCAACCTCGATATCGCTCAGGGCAGGAACGACGGCGGTGAGTCGCTCCGCGCCATTGGGCGCGACGCATTGCTCGAAGACCTCCGCGCGCAGGCGCGCGAGTCCTACGAACGGAGAGAACAGGATCTGAGCCCGGAATTGATGCGCTTCCTGGAAAAGACCTTCATGCTCCAGGTCATCGACCACCATTGGAAAGATCACTTATTGGGGATGGATCACCTGCGCGACGGGATCGGATTGCGTGGCTACGGGCAGAAAGATCCGCTCATTGAATACAAGCGCGAAGGATTCGATCTCTTTGCCGGCATGATGGAACGGGTCAAGTCCGATACACTCGATCGGCTCTTTCATGTACAGGCGGTTCGGCACGAGGAGCAACCAACCGCCGCGCCAGCACCCCCTCCGCCTCCCGTCATCTCACGCCCCCAACCAGCGCTCATCCTCAATCGCGGAGAAGAACCGGTCGCACTTCAGACTGTTCAGCGAAGCGAGGAGAAAGTGGGCCGCAACGATCCCTGCCCCTGCGGCAGCGGGAAAAAATACAAGAAGTGCCACGGAACGTGAAGAGGCTCGGCTGACGAAGGGCGTGGAGCTTCGGCGTCGCCATGATGCGACGGGCCTCCACTGCCACTGACCACGTCACACCGCATCACGCACGACTCTAAAACTGCGCCGAAGCGTCGCAATGCCGTCGTGCGCGGCCCTCACCACCTACTGAAATATGGCAGACGCCATGTCGAACGCCTCAGTCCAGATTCCTTCCAGCCGAGCCGGGGAGAGAAAGTAAAAAACAAGAGGTTTACGGCTGTTGGCATAACCAGGGCTAAACGAGCTTGGTGATGACCTGAAAGGGGAAGAAGACCATTACGGGTGGATTGGCAGCGCGTAATAGAAGCGCCAGGTGGGATCGCTGGGGTCTCGTTGGGAAACATTGGAATTTCGACATCCAATCTCGCTCGTTTTTCTCCAGGGATGGGGCTGATTGATCTTCTACTGCGCGCATGGGACGAGCGCGGTTTCATCGTGCGCGTTCTGCGAGCACAGAAGATCATCAGCCTCCATCCCCGCTCCCTCGAAGAGGGAGATTTGCCTGAGTTTCCAGTATCTTCGCCTTGACTTATCCACACCCCAAGGACTAATCTACAACAGTTTTAGCCCCTCTTTTGGCCCTTCAAGGGGGAGGGGTGGGGTGTCTCCTCGGCTTTTGCTGTCACTTTTCTTGTGTTGTCGATGGGATAAGAGGAGTTGCTTGTGACAACCGGGCATCCTGAACTCATCGCTGCTATTTCCTCCGAGATCATCAAAGCCGGGCCAATCCCCTTCGTCCGCTTCATGGAACTAGCACTCTATCACCCTCAGTTCGGCTATTACATGCGGCAGCCAGGCGGTGTGGACCATGAACGTATCGGGTGGTCGGGCGATTTCTACACGAGCGCTGATGTGCATCCGATCCTCGGCCGCGCGATCGCCGCACAAGCCAGACAGATGGACGAAATATTGGGCTTTTCCACTCCCTTCACGATTGTCGAAATGGGCGCCGGTAAAGGGCTGTTCGCGCGCGATTGCTTAGCGGCAATCTATGCAGAGCAAGATGACTTCGCATCGCGTGTCCGGTATGTGCTGATCGAGAGAAGCCCTGCTATGAGGGAGTTGCAGCGCCAGAACCTGGCTCCCTGGCTCAACGAGCCTGGCCTCGTTACGTGGGTGGAAGGTCTCGATGGGCTGGCCCCGCAAAGTGTAGTCGGTCTGTTCTTCAGCAATGAACTGATCGACGCCTTTCCGGTGCACCGAGTTCAAGTCAAGACCGGGCGGACCGAAGAGCTCTATGTAGACTATCGAGAGGGACGCTTTGTTGATTGTCTCAGGCCCCTGTCATCAGCCGCGCTCATTCATTATCTACAGCACCTGAACGCGACATGGCCGGAGGGCTACCGAACCGAGGTCAATCTCCTCGCAATGGATTGGATGGAGCAGGTCGCTCGGCGGATGGATCGTGGATTTGTCATGACGATCGATTATGGCCATACGGCGCAGGATCTTTATAGGCCTGAGCGGAGGGACGGCACGTTCCTCTGCTATTTCCAGCAACAGACGAACGAGGACCCATTCCTTCGCGTCGGCGAGCAGGATATGACCGCCCACGTAGACTTTTCGAGTTTGGCTTCTGTCGGCGAGGCGCAGGGACTCCATGTGACGGGGTTCACGAACCAAATGAGTTTTCTGATGGGGCTCGGTGTTGAAGAGATGATCGGGACATTAGAATTGGAGAGCCCGGAATTTCGCGCCGCGATTCATCTCCTGAAGCCGGATGGCATGGGTAGTACGTTCAAAGTGCTCGTTCAACACAAGGGGATCAGTTGTCCGGAACTGGACGGCTTGAAATTCAAACCCTTCTTCGGTACGGCGCTGGCGCGAAATGAGTCGAAGGTCTTGACGTACTAAAACCATCAGGTCTCTCGACTTGAAGACATGTGGACTTTGTAACTTTTTCGACCGGTCGAAACATGTATAGCGGAAGCATCGCCGAGAACTATATACCGATTCTCTTATTTATCGTCGTCGGCCTGATCTTCGGCGCCTTCGCGCTGCTCGGCGGCAGGCTCATTCGGCCCAATCGCCCCTATCGAGCCAAACTGACTCCCTATGAGAGCGGAAGCCCGTTATTCTCCGACGCGCGCATCCAGTTTCCGATGCGCTACTACATCATCGCGATGCTGTTCGTCATTTTCGATATCGAGATCATTTTTATGATCCCCTGGGCCATCCGGTTTCAGTCGCTCGGCCTGCTGGGCCTCATCGAGATGATGGTATTTATCGTCATCCTGCTAGCCGGGTTCTGGTACGCCTGGAAGAAGGGGGCGTTAGAATGGGACTAGGACGGACGGGAAACCTGGTCGACTCCTGTGCTCGCAGAGCGCGCACGATCAGAATGTGCTCGCTCGATGCGCGCAATGGGAGCCGACCAGGCTTCTCGTCCCAATCGATGCGCGGTGGAAGAGAGGAACAGTAGGAACAGATGAGCTTTCTGGAGAGACAGTTTGAAGCGAATATTCTGACGACCAATCTGGATGCGGTCGTGAATTGGTCTCGGAAGTCGGCCTTGTGGCCGATGACGTTCGGCCTCGCATGCTGCGCGATTGAAATGATTGCGACGGTATCGTCGCGGTACGACCTGGATCGTTTCGGCGCCGGCGTCTTTCGAGCCTCGCCACGGCAAGCCGATCTGATGATCATCGCCGGCACGGTGACGCGCAAGATGGCGCCTGTGATCCGCCGCATCTACGACCAGATGCCGGAACCGCGCTATGTCATTTCCATGGGCTCCTGCGCCACATCGGGCAATCACTACAATAGTTATGCGGTGGTCCAGGGAGTCGACCAGATTATTCCCGTCGATGTCTATGTGCCGGGCTGTCCGCCCCGCCCGGAAGCGTTACTCGATGGATTGCTGAAGCTACAGGAAAAGATTCAGCGGGAGAAGGTGTTCGTAAGATAACTCGCGAGACGTGTGAGAGAAGCGGGAAATGCGCGACTCGCAAACCGTGCCTGATTCGCAAAGAAGAACGATGAAAGCTTTGCTCGACAGTTTGAAAACGAAGTTCCCGGACGCGATTCTCGCGACTCGCGTCGATGCCGCACGTGCCGAAACGACGCTCTTGGTGGCTTCCGAGCGATTGTTAGAGATCGCGCGTTATTTGCGCGATGAGCCGGAGGCGGTCTTCGACCATCTCACCGATATCTGCTCGGTCGACTACCCCGAAGATCAGCTGCGGTTTGAAGTCGTCTATCACCTGCACTCGCTCCCCCTTCGGCAACGCCTTCGTCTCAAGGCGCGCATCACGGAGGATAACCCGACGATTGCGTCGGTCACGGGAATTTGGAAGGGCGCCGAGTTCTTGGAGCGCGAAGTGTACGACATGATGGGGATTCACTTTTCCGGCCATCCCGATCTCCGGCGCATTTTGATGCCGGAGGATTATGACGAGGGATACCCGTTGAGAAAAGACTTTCCAACCGAAGGGCGTGGCTGGCGCAGCCGATTTGAGTTCATCCCGAGACTCGACGAGGCCGCGGTCGATGTCGTCCAGAGCGAATTCTCCGAAGAGCAGAAGAGTGTCTTTCGCGCTGAACCCGACGTGCCCAGTCCCCAACGGAAAGAGGAATTGCTGCTGAACATGGGGCCGCAACATCCGAGCACCCATGGCGTGTTGCGCGTCGTGCTCATGCTGGACGGTGAACGGATTGTGAAAGCCACGCCGGACCTCGGCTACCTGCATCGCGGTGTCGAAAAACTGTCCGAAGGTCTGACCTACATGCAGATTATTCCGCACACGGACCGGCTCGACTATGTCTGTGCCATGGCCAACAACTACGCGTACGTGCGTGCTGTGGAAAAACTTCTTGAGATTGAGGCGCCGATCCGAGCCGAATATATCCGAACCATCGTGGCGGAGATGCAACGCATCATCGGGCATCTCTTTTGGCTCGGCACGCAGGCGCTCGATATTGGAGCCATGACCGTATTTTTTTGGACCTTCCGGGAACGAGAAACACTCTTGGACATGTTCGAGAAGCTCTGCGGGGCACGATTGACGTTGAACTACTATCGCATCGGTGGTGTCGATAGCGATTTCACCCCCGAGTTGGTCCAACGGATGAAGGCGTTCCTCGACAGTTTTCCCGAGAAGGTCAAGGAATACGATTCGCTCATTGCATCGAACCGGATCTGGCTCGGCCGCACGAAGAATATCGCTCTCCTCTCGGCCGAGGACGCGATCAGCTTCGGCTGCACTGGGCCGGTCTTGCGAGGATCGGGCGTGGCCTACGATGTCCGCAAGGCCGAGCCCTACGGGGTGTACGACAAAGTCGATTGGGAAGTGCCGATCGGCAAGAACGGGGACACCTACGACCGCTATTGGATCCGTATGGAGGAAATGCGGCAGAGCGCCAGAATCATCGCGCAATGTCTCGATCAGCTGCCGGCTGGGCCGATCATGGCCGAATCGGCGCAATATATCCCGCCGCCCAAGGAGCTGGTCATGCGGGATATGGAAAGCTTGATCCATCATTTCATCATTTACACCCAGGGCATCAAGCCACCGAAGACCGAGACCTACTGTGCGACCGAGGCCCCGAAGGGCGAGTTAGGGTTTTTTATCGTCAGCGACGGCAGCCCTCGCCCTTACCGGATGAAGATTCGCGCGCCGTCGTTCGTACACATGGGTGCCTTCGATCACATGGCGCGGGGCTACTTGATTTCCGACATCATCACGATCTTCGGGACCTACGACGTCGTGATGGGGGAATGCGATAGGTGACCGTGACTTGAGAGGCCTCCCTGCTCGCAGAACGCGCACGATCAGAATGTGCTCGTTCGATGCGCGCAATAGAGGCTCCCTCAAGCCACGGTCTCAGAGAGAGTGTGATGTTAAAAGAAAAATATCAGAGAGAAATTGACGACATCATAAGCCGGTATCCGGTGAAGCGCTCGGCGTTGATCCCCTTGCTGTACCTGGCGCAGCGGGACGAGGGCTTTATTTCCGAGGCGGCGATGAAGGAGATCGCGGGGCTCTTACGGCTCACCCCGCCTCAAGTCTATGAGACGGCCACGTTTTATACGATGCTCAATCTCAAGCCTGTGGGGAAATTTCATCTCCAAGTCTGTAAATCCTTGATGTGCGCTCTGGCTGGATCGGACACGGTCATCGGGTGGGTCAAGACGAAACTCGGAATCGGACCAGGCGAGATGACGACCGACAGACTTTTTTCTCTCAGCGTGGTCGAATGCCTCGCCGCTTGTGGGACCGCGCCAATGATGCAGGTCAACGAGGATTATTACGAACGGCTCACTGAGGAAACATTCGACCGGATCCTGGCCGATCTCAAACAACACGGGACCTGTCAACTCAAGACCGGTCCATTTATGTGGCCGGAACCGGTAGCCGTGAAAGGTGAGAGGTAAAACGTGAAACATATCGGATTACGCCACGCGTGCAACCTTTTCACCGTTCGCGTTTTACGCTGAAATTATGCCCAAGCACGAACTAATATTGCTCAAGAACATGATGCAGCCCGGCTATACCGGCAGCCTTCAAGACTACGAGCGAGCGGGCGGCTATCAGGCGCTCCGTAAGGTGCTGGGGAAGGTGCCGCCTGCCGAGGTCACCGGCATGGTGATGAAATCGGGGCTTAGAGGCCGCGGCGGCGCAGGTTTTCCGACAGGTGTGAAATGGGGATTCCTGCCCAAGGGCTATCAGGGTCCGCGCTACCTCTGTTGCAACGCGGACGAGAGCGAGCCAGGCACCTTCAAGGACCGCCAGCTCATTGAGCGAGACCCCCATCAGATCCTGGAAGGCATCGTGCTCGCGTGCTACGCGATCGGAGCAGAAACTGCCTACATCTACATAAGGGGCGAGTTCGTACTCGGGGCCAGGATTTTGGAGCAAGCGATTGCTGAAGCGCGGACCGCCGGCTATATCGGCGCGAATATTCTGGGCGCGGGAATCACCGCCAATGTGTGGGTGCACCGGGGCGCCGGCGCCTATATCTGCGGGGAAGAAACGGCTTTGCTGGAGTCGCTTGAAGGCAAGCGTGGTCTGCCGCGCGTCAAGCCTCCCTTCCCGGCGACACACGGTCTCTACAACAAACCGACCGTGGTGAACAACATCGAGACACTGGCGAACCTGCCGTACATCGTCGGCCGGGGCCCCGAATGGTTCGCGTCGATCGGTTCCCCGCCGAAGAGCACCGGCACCAGAGTGTTCTGCGTCAGCGGCCATGTGAAGCAGCCGGGGAACTACGAAGTGCCGATGGGGATCACGTTTCGCGAATTGATCTATGAGCATGCCGGAGGCATGCGCTCCGACATACGGCTCAAGGCGTTCATTCCAGGAGGGGCGTCGGCGCCGTTCCTCACACCGAGCCACCTCGATGTCAAACTTGATTTCGAGTCCGTTGCCGCAGCCGGCTCGATGCTCGGCTCCGGTGGGGTGACCGTGATGGAGGAGGGTACGGACATGGTCTGGGCCGCGCTTCGCCTCATGGAGTTTTTCTATCATGAGTCCTGCGGCAAGTGCAGTCCCTGCCGCGAGGGAAGCTCCTGGCTGGTGCAAACCATGCGCCGAATCGTCGCGAAGCGAGGGCAGATGCAGGACCTTGAAACCTTGGTCGATCTATGCAAGAACATCGAAGGTCGAACGGTCTGCGCGTTCGGCGATGCGGCAGTGGCGCCGATTCTGAGCACGCTCAAACATTGGCGGGCTGAATACGTCGCCCTGATTCAGGCAGCGGAGTCTGCGAACCTTATTAAGCTGGAGCCGGCAGGGAGACATTGAGTCAACAGCACCATGACTAACGTTGTGACAGAAACCGTTCGCTTGACGATCGACGGTATTCCCATCTCCGTGCCGAAAGGCACCCTGGTGATCGAAGCCGCTCGCCGAGTCGGCGTGATGATTCCGCACTTCTGCTACCATCCGAAACTCAAGCCGGACGCGAACTGCCGCATGTGCCTGGTCGAAGTCGAAAAAATGCCGAAGCTCCAAACTTCGTGCAGCACCCTGGCGACCGAAGGCATGACCGTTCGAACCGCCACGACGGTCGTTCACAACGCCCACAAGTCGGTGCTCGAATTCATTTTGGCCAATCATCCGTTGGATTGTCCGGTCTGCGACCAGGGCGGGAAATGCGACCTCCAGGACTTTTCCCATCAATACACAGCGACCAGCCGGTTTGCGGAGACCAAGCGCATCTTCCAGAAAGAGTATTTCAGCCCCCTGATCGAAACGCAGATGAACCGGTGTGTGCAATGTTTGCGCTGTGTCCGCTATTGCGACGAGGTCATGGACGTCAAGGCTCTTGCCCCCATCGGGCGAGGCACAATGACCGAGATCAAGTCTTTCGGCGCCCATCCCTTGGACTGTGAGTTCTGCGGAGGCTGCGTGCAGATCTGCCCGGTCGGGGCCATCACCAGCCGGCTTTCGATGTACGAGTACCGTCCTTGGATGCTCAAGCGAGCCGACACGATCTGCACGTTCTGCGGGGACGGCTGTCAGATCACGGTGCAAACCAAGGACCAGGAGTTGATCGAAGTGAACAGCGCCCAAGGTGCCGGTCGGAACAGCGGGGACCTCTGCGCGCGAGGGTTTTTTGGATTTCGCGCGGCGACCCATCCCAGCCGGCTGACGCATCCGCTGATCAGGCGGGACGGCGCGCTCGTGGAAGCCACGTGGGAAGAGGCGCTGGAGTTCGTCGCCGAACAAACTAAGCGGCTCAAGTTGGCGCATGGCCCGCAGGTCTTCGGTGGACTGATTTCCGGCCGTTGTACCAACGAAGAACTCTATCTGTTCCAAAAGTTCATGCGCCTCACGATCGGGACGAATAATATCGACAGCAGCGCGCGGTACGGCCATATCAACGGAGTGCAGGCCATGCGCTTGGTGCAAGGCACGCATCGCTGGACCGTCACGTTCGAAGACATCGTGCAAGCGGATGTGCTCCTCTTGATCGGCACCAATATCACTGAAGCCAATCCGATTACCGGGCTTAAAGTAAAAGAAGCCGTCAAGAAACACGAGGCGACATTGTTGACGATCGAGGCGATCCAGCCCGCGATCGGCACAATCAGCAACATTTCCAACCTGTCGAAGCAACATGTCTGTGTGGCGCCGTCTCAGTTCGGCGCAGCGGTCCTGGGCTTGCTGAAAGCGATAGTTGAGGACAACCATGTCGATAGTTCAATTCAGCAACGGATGCCGGATTATGTCTCAGCCGTTTCTCAAGCCATTCAGCAACTGACCTGGGATGATCTGGCTCTGAGCGCCGGAGTGCCGCGCGAATCGTTCGTTCAGATGGCCGCTTCCCTGGCCGGAGGGCGTCGTGTCGTCGCGCTTGCAGGCCAGACGCTGCTGCGCAGCCAAGGCGCGTACGGGGTCTGCCTCAATCTTCTGGATCTGCTCCTCTTGACCGGGAAGTTGACCGCACGAGGCTGCGGCTTTGCCCCCTTGGCGGAAGAGAATAACGATCAAGGGGCGGTTGAAATGGGCGCGGTCGCGGAACTGCTGCCCGGGGCGCTCGACCTCGCCGATCAAGACGCGAGAACGCACATCGCTCGCGCGTGGAAAGAGGATCTCCCCTTGGCGGCAGGGGCGACACTCATCGAGATGATCGACCGCGCGCAAGCCGGGACCATCAAGAGCCTTTTCGTCGTCGGAGAGAATCCTGTCGGGAGTCTTCCGCCTCAGACCGGAGTCAAAGAGGCGCTGGGTAAACTCGATCTCCTTGTGTGCCAAGAATTGTTTCTCACGGAAACGGCCGCGCTCGCCCATGTGGTGCTCCCCGCCGCTTCCGCCATGGAGAAAGCGGGAACCTTCACCAACACCGAAGGCCATGTCCAGGCCGTTCGGCCCGCGATCGATCCGGTGGGGGATAGCCGCCCAGATTGGGAAATTCTATCGGCCTTCTCGGTCTTCCTCGGCGTGCCGTTGGAATATGGCGAGGCGAAGGAAATCCTCAAAGAAATTCGGGCAGTGATTTCCGGTTACGGGTCGCTCGGCCCCTCGCCGATTCCTCCCGCAGCGGATCCTGCCGCCGTCCACCGATATGTGAATGAGGGATATCGCCGGGACCTCGCCGCTCGGTATACTCTGCCCGCGCGGGCCGTACAGCAGGCAGGAACGGTTCAACTGGGGCTGGTCCAAACCTTGTTCCACTCAGGGAAGCTGTCGACCTATTCGAACGGACTGCTGCAGATCGAACCGAGCGGATCGTTGCAGATGAATCCCCTGGACGCCGCCCGATGCGCCATCGTTACGGGGGATCGAGTCCATCTCTCGAACAGCCGTGGTGAATGCATGACCACGGCGAAAGTCTTGGATCGCGTGCCCGAGGGATTGGCGTGGCTCCCGGATCATTTCGCGCAGGACGCCCTGAAACTTTTTGACTGTGTCGTCGATCCGGACACGAAAGTCCCGTCCTATAGGACTGCATCCGTGTCGGTGGTGAAAACCACGTGAGCGGACGAGAATCTATGGAATATTTCACTTGTCATCCAGGAGTGCTGTCGTGACGGAGTTGAGCTTGCGGCTTGCGGTTTCATTTGCACAGATACTGGCAGAGATGAGTATCGTGATGGTCACAGTTGCGACCATGACCTATTTCGAGCGGAAGGTGCTCGGCTGGATGCAGGATCGCATGGGCCCGATGGAAGTCGGTCCCTACGGACTCCTTCAACCGGTCGCCGACGGCATCAAATTGTTCTTCAAGGAGGACATCGTGCCGGCCGGCGCGAACAAGGCGATGTTCGCCCTGGCGCCGATGCTGACCATGGTCGTGTCCATGATCGGGTTCGCCGTCATCCCCTTTGGTCCGAACCTGACCTTGGACGTCTTTGGGATGACGATCAAGCCCTTTGTTGTGGCCGACATCAATATCGGAGTCTTGTACATCCTGGCGATTGCTTCGATCGGCGCCTACGGCATTATCCTGGGAGGCTGGGCATCCAACAGCAAATACTCACTGCTCGGAGGCCTGCGCGCTGCGGCTCAGGTCATCAGCTACGAATTGAATGTTGGGTTGGCTCTCGTCGGCGTGCTGCTGCTGGCGGGAACCTTGAGCCTCGTGGAAATCACAGAAGCTCAGGCAGGAGGCTTCTGGCATTGGTTTATCTGGGGAGGACGGCCCGATGGATTCTTTCCGATCCATACTCAAATCTTTGCGTTCGTCGTCTTCGTCATTTCTGCCGT
This sequence comes from Nitrospiraceae bacterium, assembly GCA_035471155.1. Taxonomy (GTDB): domain Bacteria; phylum Nitrospirota; class Nitrospiria; order Nitrospirales; family Nitrospiraceae; genus Palsa-1315. Next base: position 18,548 of record DATIQH010000149.1, read on the forward strand.
GGCCGAGACCAATCGCATCCCGTTCGATCTGCCGGAGGCGGAGAGCGAACTCGTGGCCGGATTTTTTACGGAGTATAGCGGCATGCGGTTCGCCTTTTTCGTCAGCGCTGAATATGCCAACATGACGCTTGTGTCCTGCGTCGCTGCCGCGCTGTTCTTGGGTGGCTGGAATGCCCCCTATCCCGGCACGATCTTCGAGTATGTCGGCCTCGAACAGCTGGCCTGGATAGAACACATCGTCTGGTTTGCGGCGAAAGTCTATTTCTTCCTTTTCGTGTTCATCTGGCTGCGCGCGACGCTGCCCCGGCTGCGCTACGATCAATTGATGCGGTTCGGCTGGAAGGTCATGTTGCCGATCGCGCTGGCCAACATCATCGTCACGTCGATCACTCTGTATTTCTTTCCGAGGAGCTGAAGCGGTTTGTTTCGTTTGTTTAGTTTCTTTCGTTTCTTTGGTTAGCGGGGATCAAAATTGATGGCAGGCGCGCATGCATCGAATCCAACGAGACAAACCAGAACAACCAAATAAACCAGATAGACCAGACTGACATGACGTTCAAGGCTTGGCTCAAGACCATCACGTTCTACGACATCCTCGTTGGGATGAAAGTGACGATGTCGCATATGTTGCGTTACAAGCCGGTCACCATGCAGTACCCGCACGAAAAGCGAATACTGCCGGACAATTACCGCGGGATGCTGGCCTTGTTGCGGTACGATGATGGAACGGAAAAATGTGTCGGCTGCGATTTGTGCGAAGCGGCCTGCCCATCACGGGTGATTCGAGTGGTCAGCGCGGAGGTCCCCGGTGAGCCGACGAAGCGCTACTCGAAAGAATATTACATGGACATGACCCGCTGCCTGTTTTGCGGGCTCTGTGTCGATGCCTGTCCGGTGGATGCTCTTGGCATGACACGAGAATTCGAGTGGTCTGTGTACGACAAGCGGCAACTGCATCTCAACAAGGAACAATTGCTCGCCATCGGCGACCGGTCGTTCCCGGTTCGAGAGAAGCAGTTGGAGCTCCAACATCCGAACGTGGCGTTTTTCAACGTCGCGTTCAAGCACCTGCCGCAAAAACCCGGCTGAATTGCCCGCGCTTCACGGTTCGACGGGCTCGCGTCCCAAGCCACGCCGAGGGACGCGCTGCGATCTGTGGGACCGGGAGACTGTGGCGGCACAGAGGAAGACGTGTCATGGAACTGGCGTTCTTTATCTATTTTGCGGGCGTGATCGCCGCGACATCGGTGCTGGTGGTTGCGACACGCAACCCCATCTACAGCGCAATCGCGCTGCTGATCATGTTTTTTCATGTCGCGGGGCTCTACGTCACGCTTCACGCGGAGTTCCTCGCGGCCGTTCAAATTATCGTCTATGCCGGCGCCATCCTGGTCCTCTACCTCTTTGTCGTGATGTTGCTGAACCTGCGACAGGACGACCGGTACCATCGGCAATGGCCCATCGCGGCCGCGGTGGGGGTGACACTGGTCGTTGAGGCCCTCATTCTCACGGTGATGAAGGGCTGGACGACCCCTGTTGTGGCAGCCGGAACGGAGACGACGGTCGGGGGAACCAGCAATGCCGGGGCGATCGGCGACGTGCTCTATTCCACCTATTTGTTTCCCTTCGAGGTGGCGTCTTTGATCCTGCTCGTGGCGATGATCGGCGCGATCATGCTTGCCAAAAAAGACATCGGCGGCGATGAGCCGCAAATTAACATTCAGCATTCTGAGCCACAATGATTCCCTTGTCCTACTACCTGATCCTCAGCGGCATCGTCTTCCTGACCGGAGTCGTCGGCGTCCTTCTCCGCCGGAACATCATCATCATCTTGCTGTCGGTCGAGTTGATGCTGAACGCAACGAATATCAATTTCGTCGCCTTTTCGCAGTATTTCCACGATGTCGCAGGGCAAGTCTTCGTCTTCTTTGCCCTCACGGTCGCTGCGGCGGAAGTCGCGGTCGGATTGGCCATCATCATCGCCCTCTATCGGGCCAAATCCACGATCAACATCGACGAGCTTCAGCTCTTGAAATGGTAGATCTGAATGCCATGTTGAATGGTGAATGTTCAGTGTTCAATGCGGGAAAGGTATTGTGGGCGCTTCATCCAACACTCATCATCGAGCATTGAACAGTATTCCATTTCGATGACGTACGAATTCATTCCACTCCTTCCGCTGGCTTCGTTCCTGATCCTCGGGCTGTTTGGCCATTGGATCAAGGACAACGCCCATCTCGTCGCCGTCCCGGCTGTCCTCGTGTCGTGGCTGCTCTCGCTCTTGGTCTTCTTCGACGTGGCGGGCGGGCACCAGACGAGCTTTCCCCTCTACACCTGGCTGACCTCGGGCACACTCGACATTCACATCGGTTTCTCTATCGACCGGCTCACCGCCGTTATGCTGTTGCTCGTCACGACCGTGAGTTCGCTCGTCCACATCTATACCATCGGCTACATGCGGGGAGATCCCGGCTATGCCCGCTTCTTCAGCTACATTGCGCTCTTTACCTTCTCGATGCTGATGCTGGTTATGGCGGACAACCTGCTGCAGCTCTTCATCTTCTGGGAGGCCGTCGGACTCTGCTCCTATTTGCTCATCGGCCATTGGTACGAGAAGCCGGCTGCCTGCGCCGCGGCCACGAAGGCTTTTGTCGTCAATCGCGTCGGCGACTTCGGTTTCTTGCTCGGACTCCTGTTGGTCTGGTACAGCTTCGGATCGCTCGACTATCAGGAAATTTTCCCCCGCGCGCACGAGT
>DATIQH010000150.1:0-8216 GCA_035471155.1 Nitrospiraceae bacterium
CCCCCGGTTCAACGGCTCGTTGTACAGTAACTGCGTGGTCCATTAGATCGTGTGGATTTTGGCGATCTCGGCCGCGACAACCAGCCGGGCAACTTCGAACAAATCGTTCGGCGTGACGTCTTTGTAGCGGATGACGCGATCGGGATCGGCGGGATTTCTCAATCTGCTGTCGGCATCGGGCGTGCGAGCAGTCTGTTTGCGGAATTCACTCACAAACACGTTGTGCTCTCGCGCAAAGACGTTGTGGTAGAAACTCATCCCGATGCTCCAGTTGTCGGGAAAGGCCGTGGCTCCCTGGCCTGACCACTCAGGATTGATCGGTTCTGCCGATTCGAAGACCGGCAGATAACCCAGCTCCTCACCCACTGATGCCCCGTTTTTCAGCGGCATCATGAATAATTTCGCATGGTCTTTGGGGTCGCGCTTTACGCGCCGGCTGGACCGCTCGTCGTATCCATAGAGCTGGGAAGCATCCCACCAGGCAGTGACGTGATTCGCGGTGGTCTTCGGTGCCCGCGTAAGATGGGTCTTGCCGCCCTGCGTGAACGTCTCCGGCTTCGTGCCTTCGGCGATAGAGGCTGCATCAATCTTGTCGTCAGGACGGCAGCCCAACCTCTTGGCCTCTTCACCCGTCACCGGCTGTTCGATATTCTTGACCAACTGCGTCGCGCAGCCGACAGCCATCCATTCAGGCCGATTGTGCCCTTCTTCCAGATGCGCAAACCAGTCGTGAGTCATAAACTGGATCCAGAAGGCCGCCAGCACATTGAAGAACGGCGCCTTCTCGTAGTCACATTCGGCCTCTTTTGAGTCATCCGGAAGGCCGTAACCCTCGCGGCACTTGTCCGGCTACGACTTATCGAGCGATACAACCGGCTTCGATTGCTTGCGCGTGAACAGTTTCCGGCTAATGACCTGCGGGTCCGGCTTCAACAGCCCTAATCGATCTCCATGGCGATTCTTGGTCATCTCATTCAAGCTCAGATCGGGGAACGTGGTGTCGAACTCCACGTTCCGCGCAAACAGCTGATGCGTCGATCCCATCAGCGGATTGCGAATGTCGTTGCAGATGCCGGTCAGGGTACGGAAGCGAATCAACTCTCCGCGGCAAACCTGAGTCTGGTCGCCACCGACGGCTTTGAATTCGGGATGGCTCTCCGGCAATCGCATTTCCGGCCAGGTATTCAGCACCGCCCCGGCCTCGCCGTCGCGGCCTGTCATGTAGGCCTGGTAGGTCTTGTTGTTGTCGAAGAGATTGAACTTGATGAGTTCAATGCGTTGGAGCTCCAGCTCATACAGCGCAGCGTTGATCCCATGCGCGTTGGGGCCGATCACCTGGGCGTCGGACAGCAGCCGCGCCGGCGCCAGAGACGTGGCATCGCCGGCGGCCCAATAATTCGGCCAATCCAACCAGGGCCCCTCCCTGAGATTCTCGGCGCGTTTTCCTCCGAGACAACGGGCGGTGGTCTCCGGCACCTTCCCCAGAAATCGTTGCTCTCTGGTCTTCGCCACTGTCTGAATATCTCTTCGCAAGACCATCTCTGTGCAATTTTTCGTGGAGTTCATGAACGTACCGAATGGACTGTGCTCGGCGCACCCGCCGAGCACACAGAGCCCCATAACCATCGCAAGGCGCGATCCTCTGCTCATTCGTCTCATCAATGGCTCTCTCCAACGATCAGAAACCTTGCGCGCGACAGAACCGACTTGGAAACTTGTCCGACATCGTCGTCACCGCTGACCTCAGCCTGACTATGAAGACCTGGCTCGTACGAAAAGCAAGCGAGATGAACAGAGGAAGGAGAACACAGAATCAGGGCACGTCTTCCGCGCAACGCACACCGAGCGTCGGCCCCCAATAGGTCACATCATCCCACCCTCGATAGCTGGCCTGAAAGTTCGGTGATTTTTCGTTCCATTCCCCGCCCCGCAGCACGCGAAAGGAACCACGCGACGGTCCCTGTGGATCGCGGGCGGGAGAGGCCTGGTAGAAGTCTTCCGCATACCAATCTTTCACCCACTCTGACACGCTGCCGATCAGATCGAACACCCCGTAGGGCGACGCCGTCGCTGTCTGGCGCCTGACCGGTTCGGTTCCACTGGAGTCGGCCTTGAGTTCTTGTTTCCTCACATGGTTTTTCAGCACTTCCTCGTTATTGCCCCAGGGGTAGCGGCGGCCATCCGTCCCCCGCGCCGCCTTTTCCCATTCAGCTTCTGTCGGCAATCGTTTGCCTTGCCACTGGCAAAACGATCGAGCCTGGCTCCACGTAATGTTCGTCACGGGATGATGCTCCCGCTGAGAGTCGTCGAACGTTTGAATATCTTTGGGCGGCGTGCAGCCCCCTCCTAGCACGCACTGTCGGTACCGCGCGTTCGTCGCTTCGTATTGATCGAACCAGTAGGAACTGAGGTGCACCCGGTGTAAGGGACGAGCATCTTGCAGCCCATCTTCCGTACCCATCAAGAACTCTCCGGCCGGAATCAGCACCATCCCCTCCGGTTGAGCGATGCCTCGTTGGACCAATTGCTTCAGTTCTTCTTCCTGTGAAGTCTGGAGTTGACCGTTCACCCGCGCGATCGCCTTCTCGTCCTGGATACTCGACGCGTGATCCCGCAACGGACTCGGCTGTACGCGCGGCGCGACGACTGCCGGATGGTCACTTTTCGGCAACGCTCCGGCCGCGTGATCTGGGGCCGGTGACATTGAAGCCGTGTCCGTGTTCCTGACCGTCTCGATGAGCACCGTAGTCCGGACGACCTCTTGTGCAAGGCCTTTGCTTCCGCCGTTCCCTTTAGCAGTCTTTCGCACTTTCCCAATCATCGTAAAGTCGAAATCCGGGATATTCGCAAGGAGAGGCGTGGCATAGCTGATCGGCACCGCAAAGGACATCCCTTCCGGCACGATTCCGGAAGGGTGACTGAATTTGCTGGTCATCACCCCGACGACCTCTCCGCGTCCATTGAAGATAGGCCCGCCGCTGTTGCCGGGGTTGATGGCTGCATCGACTTGAAAGACCCGCTGAACGCCCCTCGTCCGCACCGCCGCAATCCGACCGCGGGTCACGGACACTTCTCGGAGGCCGAACGAAAATCCAACGGTGATGATTTCTTGATCGAGTCTGACAGCGCCCGCGTAGCCGATAGGCGCTTCCGTCAGTCCCACCGTTTCAATCTTGAGCAAGGCGAGGTCATGCTCGGAATCTGTACTGACGAGGGTTGCCGGAGCGCGGAATTCTCCGGCGGTGAGGACAAAGATCCGTTTCGCATTCGCGATCACATGCTCCGCCGTCAGAATATACCCATCGCTATGGACAATAACCCCGCTCCCAGCAGGTTTCCCGGCTGGTGCGTCCGGTCGCTCGGCCCCCCAGAGGCTGGTGGGAGAGGCGACGATCACCATCCACAGAAGCAAGACAATTCGTCTCATGGTCGAATCGGGATCATCACACTAATCGCACCGGCATTGTGCCCGAGCTTGAGCCCCTCACGAGGGTAGCCGGTCCGGTCCAGTTCCCCTTTGGGATCGCCGTGACAATCTAGGCATTTTCTTGTCGCATAGAGAGGAAACATGAGTCGCAACGATCTGCTCTTCGCTGTGACTTCGCTGATCACTTTCTCCAGAGGATACGAAGGATCAGCAAATGCCTCCAACGCCGTTCGTTCAACAGTATCGGGCGCATTCAGGGGATTGCGAGGCGCCAGCGCCGTCTGCTTCAGACGCACGTGTGTCCGTTCAGTAAATCGAGCAGCGACTCGTGCGCCGAAGATCGCAGGAATAAACTCTTTGATGTCCCCCCCTGGTCGACTCATCTCAACCTGGGCATCCGCGACCACCTGTTTGCTGACGAATACCAGTTCTTTGAGCAACTTCTTCGCCCCAGCAGGAATTCGTGCAGCATCAAGATCCTGCAGATCGGTACCGGAGCGACTGCGGAAGACATCCAACAATTGTCGTTCAAACAGGTCAAGGGTAAAATCTTTTTCCGTTTTTCCCTGCTCATTGGACAAGACTTGGTGCTCGTTGATGACATTTCGGCCTGAATCGAGGAGGACCGCCAACAGACGAGCGGTTGTCTCGAATTCAAGGATGGTGTGAAGGGGAATACCGGATTCAAGCTGGCGGTCCTTCGCACCAACACCTTCACCGCTCGCCCAACCGGGCATGGCGCAGACTAGGAACGATGCGAGAACCCACCGCAGCCAACTCGCCATAACGTCGTCCCTGTGCGTCCACATGGTGGGAACACGTGTCCGACTTGATCCCCTACCTCCAGATTACGGATAGGGAACCCTTAGGACAAGGATGGTACGTTTGGTCACAGGTGAAGTCAAGACATGCAAGCCGGCTCTTCATCACACCCATGGATGTTGATCATCACGTGATCGGAAGCGCTTCAAGAACCTACCTGCCTGAGCAAAACAGAGCACCCCTCGGATGCCAAAAAGGAACGGCCGACGATCCGTGAAAAGAAGTGGATAGTCGGCCGGTGCAATCGATGAATTATTCATCATACGCCTAAGACATACGTTTCACCTTTCAGATTCTTCAGCGCGACGCGAGGGCACTCTTCTCTCGGGCGGGCAGCGTCGGCTTTTTCCATTCTCAAAAACAGCCGGCCACTGCTCGCCCGGCACTTGTGTGCTGCACTAAAAGCCGGCCTCCCTTATTTATCCGGGACAGAAATTTTGTATTCATCGAAGGGCGTCGTCAACACCGCAATTCTGAAGAGTTCGTCTGCCGCCTTCGGGTGAATTCCGTATTCCCGGCTCTTGAGCATCTTGAACCACTTGCCCATTCCGACCCGCACTGCTTCTTGATTGCCCCGTATCGCCGCTTTCTTCATGAGAGTCAGCTCGCTGAGATACGGATCCCAATTGGCTGGTACATTATTGGTAGTGGGATAGTGGGTTTTATAAAAATTCACCGAGCTGCTGAGTTCATCCATCCAGTTCGTGGTTTGTGCCAATGCAACCCCACCGGCGAACAGGGTCAGCGCACAGAAGACCCCAACGATTGTTACAAGTATCGACTTCATGGAAGCCTCCTTTCTTCATTCAACGAAGGATGTCAACCGCGAGGGAGCCAGGACCCTATCTGCTCTTCGCTTCGCCTCCTTTCTTCATAAAACATTCAATGCCTCACCTACGGGTTGCCTATGATTCTCACTTTGATTTGACACGATTGTATCGAGGGCAGCGAACGAAGCCCATCGCCCAAAGGATGGTTTTTGCGTACACCGTTCGGGTGATGGGGTGGAAGACCTGTATACGTTACTTGTTGTTGAGATAGACCAGGACCGCTTCGACACGGCCGGCGACGCCAAGCTTGCGATAGATATGGTGGAGGTGGGTCTTCACGGTATCGAGCGAAACACACAACTGATCTGCGATATCTTTATTGCCACGCCCAGATGCGGCGCACGCGAGGATCTCCCGCTCACGCTCGGTCAACAGCGCGACACCGACGGGGGCCGCACTTCCAGCTTCTTGCAGCGCGGAGACGACGTTCCGGGCAAAACCGTCCGGCATAAAGGGGGAATGAACTTGTTTCCCCCGGTAGGTGGCTCGGATAATGCGGAGAAACTCGGCATGGTCTGCGTCCTTCAGAATGTAGCCGCAGGCGCCGGCTTGCACTGCCGCCACGATTCTCGCATCGTCATCATGAACCGACAGCATCAACACTTTCACGTCCGGGAGACATCCCCTGATCAGGCGCGTGGCCGTAACCCCGTCGAGTCTCGGCATATCCACATCCATCAGAATCATATCGGGTTTGGTTTTCATCGCCAGATCGAACGCCTCGTGTCCATCGGTTGCTTCTCCGACGACCTGGAGATCCGGTTCGCGTTCGAGAAGCAGCCGAAGACTCTGCCTAAAGAGCCGTTGATCCTCGGCAATCAGCAATGTGGCTGGCATAGGCCTCCTGATTAAGCGGCAATTCGACGGACAAGAGTGCGCCGCCGGCAGCACGATTTTCCGCTCGAATCTTTCCCTGATGGGCCGCCACCACGAGGCGGCAAAAGTGCAATCCCAGCCCCCGTCCGATTCGAATGTCTCCGGGATCTTTCCTCCTGCCGAACATCTCGAACACATGAGGAAGATCCTCTGGAGCGATGCCGGGGCCTTCGTCCGCAACCTGAATGGTGGCCTGGGAGGACGAGATTCCAAGAGACTCGCTACCCGTACAGTCTCGCGCCTCTGTATGAACCGATACAGTAATCGTTCCTCCTTGCGGAGAAAACTTGATGGCATTGTGAACGAGATTGATGAGCACCCGTAACAGGCGGCGACGATCGGCGATAATCGTAACATCGTCTTCCGGCATCTCGGCATGAAAGGAAATTCGCTTCGCGGTGGCCTCGGACCGGAAGAACTGCGCCACGTCGGCAACGAGACCTTTGATCGACACCGTCGAATTCAAGAGTGGCAACCCGGAGTAGCTTTCTTGATACACATCCAGCATGTCGTTGATCATGCCGAGCAACAGGTCGATGGTCAACCGCATGTCGTCCAACCACTGCCGATGCGCGACCGGTTCCGACCCTGCATCTCGTTCGAGCAACTCCAATGTCTTCTTGATCCCTACCAACGGATTACGAATATCGTGGGCAAACATGGACGCAAACTGACTGAGCGAGGCGAGGCGCTCCGAACGGATCAACTGCTCTTCGAGTCGCTTCTTTTCGGTGAGGTCGCTCAGCTGTACCATAACGCCGATCGGTGATCCGGCATTCTCAACTGGAACCAGATCGAGATCCATGGTGAGCGTACCTTCAATCGGTGAAGGCACGCTCACCTCGCCGGCGGGCGCTTCTTTCTTGGTGGCGATGACCGTTTCCAACAATCGATGCAATCGGGCGCGGTCATCCGGCCGAAAGAGATCTTCCACCTTCATGCCGATCAGCCGATCGGCCGGCGCCCCTAATTTCGTCTCGCCCCGTCGATTGACGGCCTGAATGATTCCCTCCTCGTTGACGAGCAACCTGGTCTCCGTCGAATGATCCCACAGCATCCGATAATGCTCCTCGGAAATGACAAGCTCGCGGTTCGCTCGCTCTAGATCGGCCACATGCCGCTCCCGCTCCCGCGATGCGCGTTCCAGCCGCTCCGTTAATTCATCGAAACTCGCGGCCAAGGTATCGATCTCCGCAATGCCGGCAGACTGCGTAGCCGTCATCGGCTTCTCACCACTCTGCTGTCCAAAGCGCTGTACTCGCTCAACCAGCGCGTTGATCGGCTGCACAATGCGGCGGCCGAGGCGCCATCGAAACAGGGCAACCACGCCGAAGACCAGCATGCCGAATGCCACGAGCCTCCACAGGAGTAGCCGCAAGGGCGCATAGGCTTCGTTGGGATCTTGGCGGACGAGAATGGACCACGTTTCCGCCTGGACGATATTTTCCCGGAACGCTACGGATGCAAACCCCACAATCCCACCCCCTTGACCATGGGCATCGTCCTGGACTTCCATCCAGGCAGCTTCTGGGAGGGAGCGGCGCGAGGCAAGTGAGTCTCTCAACGGCCCAACAAGAGCCGTATGTCGTCCGGGCGGAAGGAGCGGACAGGCCAGCACGGTCCCCTGAGGCCCGATCAGCATGACATGGCCGGTTTCGCCGATCCTGCTTCGGAGAACCGAGGTCAAGAGCTGGTCTTTCTCGATCACCGCCTTGATCGCACCCAACACTACTCCAGTCTCATCGACGATCGGCACGGCGATTTCCAAATTCCCATCGCCCTTTTCGTCGAGGCGCAGTTTCCCCACCCATAATCGTCGCTGTTCGAAGACGACTGGCCACCAGGGTTGCCGGCTATAATGCGTCATGGTGCTTTCGCTGGCGGCTCCGCCGACCGACCGGCCTCGGCGATCGAGGATTTCCAGTGAACGAAAATACGGCCGTTGTGACTCCTTCCACCGCTCCAGAACCTGCCGGTCGAAGGTCAGCCTGGTGCCTTCTCGGACCGCTTCACGTACCTGCGGTAAGGAACTGAGTCGTTCTACCCACCCGATTTCTTTTTCGAGGATCAACCCGACTTTATCTGCGCTCTGGCGGGCAAGTTCCTGAAACCCGAGGCCGATGGCCTCGCGGAATGAGTGTTTTGTCTGCCAATACGCATAGGCGAGGCCGAATGCGCCGGAGAGCAAACCGATGGAGAGAACCGAGAGCGTGATCGAGCGCTGAAGACTGACCTGCTTCCTCATGGGGCACCGATGAGTC
>DATIQH010000151.1:0-4250 GCA_035471155.1 Nitrospiraceae bacterium
GGTGTGAGCGTCTATGAAGCCCGGCAGCAGCGTGGCGTCGCCGAGGTCGATTACCTTCGCACCCGCGGGAATCTGCGCACCGGAACCCACTGCGACGATGCGCTCGCCTTGCACGACCAGCACGCCGGGGGTGAGTCTGAAGGCAATCGGCCGGATTGACGCCATGAGTCTTTCGATAGGTTCGCTGCGTAATCCAGCGCGCACTATCAAGAGAAGGTCCGAGCTCGTCTCGAATGAGCCGGCAGAGACAACAGACGGGGAGCAGTGGCGGCTCTTTCCTCGAAGTGGACAAGGTTGCCTGAGTGATCTGAGCGAACCGGATGTCACTATAGCCATACGCTTCGTCTTTCATGGCTCCGCTCCTTATTCTCGTGATGTTCGACAGAGGTTGCCCAGCATCAGCGCTCTTTAGCTGGAGGACTCACCGGCGTCTAGCAGCTCACGTATGCGGTTCAAACATTTTCTTGTGTGCCTTCTCCAAAAAACACCCTTGCGCATATTTACTCTGTCTTGGCTTTCAGTTGTTTTGCGGTGCCTTTTTCGTGTTACTTCAGTTTTTCCGATGTGTTTCTCGATTTCCTTGTAGGTTTCGGCTCGTCCCTCGCGAGGCTCCCACGCTGCACGGCATAGCGAATCAGGTCTTCATGGGTGCTCAGGTCCAACTTCTTCATGCAGTTGGCTCGATAGGATTCGAGCTTGCGGGAACTGATCTTGAGTCGGAAAGCAATATCCGAGCTGCTCCCCCCCTCCACGAATAGCCGCAGTATCTCTCGCTCTCGGACAGTTAGTTTGTCGTGAACCTCCGCCGAACCAGCTTGCGCTTTTTGGAGTAGTGTTCCCATCGAAGAAAATGAGCCAATGGAAGCCTCAGATATTCCCGGACTTATGTAACGCCGACCGGCGACAACTTCGCGAATGGCTTGGAAGAGTTCGGCTCCGCACGATTCTTTCAGGACATAACCAGCCGCACCGTTCTTGAGCGCGGTCAATACATACGCCTGATCTCCGTACATCGAAAGGATGATCACCTGGGTATCTGATCTCAGGCGCGAGAGTTTTTGTGCGATGGCGAGACCATCCAGGCCGGGCATCATCAGGTCGGTGATTAACACCGTAGGCTTCTGGCGCGTGACCATGTCAACGGCTTCGAGCCCGTTAGACGCTTCGCCTGCAATGACAATGTCTGGGTTCGATTCCAGTAAGGCGCGCAGCCCTTGCCTCACGACAACATGATCGTCCGCCAGCACGACACTCACCATGACGCTTCCCTCACAGAGTCTGGGTCATACTTCTTCTGACAATTGACAAAGCGGCTGAGGCGCCCGGATTCGGCGGGAAGGCAACGTGAGCGCTGAAAAGCAGGTCAGTCTGTCTTCAGCTATGCCCCCCACGTAAATCTCAACTGGAATCTTTACCTCACGCGCCCAGTGAAGGATGCTCAATTTTGACCACTTTTCATTTGCTGGGAAATGCTAATGTCGCCATTCGAAACCGACTCACTGCCGGAAGTTGTCAGCCGGCGGGCCTTGGCTGCCCCGGAGGTCGTCGGGTAGCCCGGACCTACTCGCGGATCTGAAGCGTCCGCTCCATGTTGCTTGCTTGGATATGCAGAACGTCAAATGCGTAATCTTCCACAAGGGCTTTCGGTGACTGTCTGGGGGTAAATCGTAGAATAAATAAAGGAGGGCCTGTGGTGGCCACACGAACACGAAGGGCGAAACACAAAGACCCGGCAGGACAGCAAGAGCGAAGGAAAGCGATCCAGAAGGTTCCGACCGGCATAGTAGGGCTGGATGAGGTGTTACGCGGTGGCCTCCCTGCCGGACGCATGACGCTTTTCAGCGGCGGTGCCGGGAGCGGAAAAAGCCTGATGGGCTTGCAGTCCCTGCTGCACAGCGCCGGCGCCGGCGAGCCGTGTATTCTGGTGCTGTTCGAGGAACGTGCCGCCGCCGTGCGTCAAAACGCCAGGAGCCTGGGGTGGGATCTGGCGACGTTGGAGCGGAAGAATTTACTGTTCCTGATGGATGCGCGTGTGAACCCAGAACTGGTGATCTCCGGCGACTTCTCCGTCAAAGGATTGTTGGCTATCCTGGATCATCAAGCCAAGGCGATGGGAGCCCGGCGCATTGTATTTGACGCCGTGGACACGCTCCTGCATTTGTATGACAGCCCCTCGCGCGAGCGACATGAGTTATATGCGCTGCACGAATGGCTGTTGAACCGGGGATTGACCGCGATCATGACGGTCAAAACTGTCCAGAAGGAAGAGTCTCCCTCCCGGTACGCGTTTTTGGATTTCATGGCGGATTGTGTCATTCACATCGACCAGCGCGTCATGGGTCAGATCACCACGCGCCGATTGAGAGTGGTCAAGTATCGTGGTTCGGGATATGGCCGCAATGAATATCCCTTCATCATCGGAGAGAACGGCATCAACGTCGTCCCGATTACCAGCAATGTGTTGCAGCACCGTTCCCCCGGTCCCCATGTGTCCAGCGGTCAAGCTCAGCTGGACGGCGTGCTTGGCGGCGGATACAGACGAGGGACCAGTATCCTGCTCGCGGGGAGTCCCGGCGCAGGGAAAACCACCCTGGCCTGCTTGTTCGCCCAGGCTGCCTGCCAGCGCGGCGAGCGAGTGCTGTATCTCAATTTCGAGGAGTCGCCGGAATCGATGGTCAGCAACATGCTGAGCCCGGGCATTGTCCTCGCGCCCCTGATCAAGAGCGGAAGGTTGGTGATCCAGTCTTACTTGCCGGAAGCGATGGGAGCGGAGGAACACTTGTTTCATGCCCTGAACACTCTGAATGAGGTTCACCCCCAACACGTAATCGTGGATGCGGTTTCCGCATGCAAACGCATGGGCTCGGAGCAGGCGGCCTTTGAGTACCTGATGCGGGTGCTGAATGCCTGTAAAGAACGCGGGATTACCTGTTTCTATCTCAACCAGGCTATCGGCCCTGATATCGTCGCGGAGATCAGCGGGATCGGCATTTCCTCCATTATCGATACCGTGGTCGTTCTCTGCCAACTTTCGATCGGCGGCTCGATGAAACGCCAGTTGGCCATCATGAAATCAAGAGGCTCGAAACATTCTGATCGATTCCATGAATACCGAATCACCGATCGAGGGATCGATCTGGTGAAGGCGTAGCTCGCTCGATACCATGAGCAGATCTCTTCTCTGTCGGGATACGGGAGAAATCGAGGCAAATGATTAACGGTGGTAAGCGCGCGGGGAATGGAGCCGCAGTGACAGGAGGTAAGGCCTATGCCTTCCGACTCTTCGTGGCCGGCAATGAGTCGAACTCCACCCAAGCCAGGGGGAATTTGACTCAGCTATGCGAGGAGTACCTCAAGGGACGCTACCAGATCGACATCGTGGATGTGTTGAAGGATCCCGCGATCGCGCTCAAACATTCTGTATTGTTGACGCCCATGTTGGTCATGCTCAAGCCCCGCCTTGGGGTTTCCGTGTTGGGCAACCTCAGCGATACGAAGAAAGTCCTTGCCACGTTCCGACTGATCGGTGACGAGCGATGAGTCATCGGAACCCACCAGCCCACAGAATGAAGATCAGGATGGATGAGGCGGAGGCGCTCGTTCACGCGCTCAAGACACATCAGGTAGATGCGATTGTCGGTGAGCGCCACGTCATGGTGGTGCGTTTGAAACAGGCGGAAGAGCAGCTTGAGCATTCGCGCGATGAGTTGCGAGCCCTCGCAGCAAATTTGCAGTTCCTGCGCGAGAGTGAGCGGACCGCGATCGCGCGCGAGCTTCACGATGAGTTCGGCCAGACGCTGACATCCTTGCAGTTGGGATTATCCTGGATCGCCCAAAGGGTGACGCCGCAGCAACGGTCGGTGCAGGCGAAAGCCAGATCGCTGTCCACACTGGTCACGACTATGGTCCAATCGGTGAAACGAATCGCGGTTGAGTTGCGGCCGGGCGTGTTGGACGAGCTGGGTCTGGTGAAGACCTTGCAATCGTTGGCGCGGGAATTCGAGGGACATACTGGAGTCCGGTGCCGGTTTGAGACGAATCTTGGGAAGGCCAAGTTCGATCGCGTTGGAAGCGTTGCCCTGTTCCGGATCACTCAGGCAGCCCTCACGAATGTGGCCCGGCATGCTCAGGCTTCCACAGCCACGATTGCCTTAATGAAACAGAACGATGATCTGATGTTGAGTGTGAAAGACAACGGGAAGGGAATCACCAAGAAGTCGATCCAAAACCATCATTCTCTTGGCATTATC
>DATIQH010000152.1:0-1545 GCA_035471155.1 Nitrospiraceae bacterium
GACGTTCATGGTTCGACAAGCTCACCACGAACGGTAGCCCTAGAGCCCATTCGCCCTGAGCTTGTCGAAGGGCGGGAACGCACTATTTCCTAATTTCATCAGTAACAAGAAGACCAGACAAGCATTCTCTTGCCAGTGACCACCTTACTCCGATTGACTTTGTCCTTTGGCGGGACGGAAACTAAACCTCGATCACAGGAGAGTTGCCATGCCCGTTAATATGGACCCTGCCAAGAAGCGAAAAAGACAGCCGCCACAGGCAGAGGCAGACTCCGCTCCGCTCGAGCAGACAGCGACTGTGCCAGCACAAGCGGTTCGGTTTGGCGAAGAGACGGAAGAGGATCGGGTAAAAGAACTGGCGGATGCAGAGCAAAAAAATCTGTGGGAAGCCACAGAGGTGATCGACATGGATAAGTCTGAACTGCAGGCTGCTGAAAAAGTCCGCCAGCTTCGTTCTCGACTCATCGAAATCCTCAGCGTACCCAGAGGGTACGGCACCGGTTTCGACTCCCCTGCAGCCTTGCTGGACGGCCTTTTTGAGCAGCCTGCTAGGCGGGAAGGAAAAAGAAGGCAATGGCCAGCATCAAATACACTCCTATCAACATCATACCTTCCATCCAGTTCGATTCTCCATCCATCGCCACGAATCCCACACTCAGGACCGAGATCGTTACCGCAGCCACCTCGAACGGTGTGAAGATCAGATCCAACGGCGTCCCGAGAAGATAACTGGCAAAGACGAGCAATGGCGCAACGAGCAACGCAATCTGCAAACTAGACCCGACCGCGATACCATAGGCTAAGTCCATCTTGTTTTTCAGCGCCACCATCACAGCGGTGGAATGCTCAGCCGCATTCCCCACAAGGGCGACGAGAATCACGCCGACAAAGACTTGTGTGAGCCCAAGTTGATGCGAAGCCGGCTCTATCGCACCGACTAACATCTCGCTCATCAGGGCCACGAGACAGGCCACGACAGTGAGGACCGTAATCGAGGCACCACGAGTCCAGGGCTGCTCCCCAAGGTCAGAGGCAGTGTGGGCATCTCCAGCAAACAAATGACGATGCGTCTTCAAGGTAAACAACAGACTTGCGACATAAATAGCGAATAATACAAATGATATTGTGAGGCTAAGCTCGTGCTCTATCGCAACCCCTCGATCGGCGGCGGTGAAATGGAAGAGCGCGGGGATGATGAGCCCCACAGCAGCCAGGAGCAGGAGACTGGCGCCCATCCCAGCAGCCGTCTGGTTAAATGTCTGCCGCTCGTACTTCATCCCACCGGCAAACATGGCGGCACCGAGTACGAGTAGAATGTTACCGATGATCGAACCAGTGAGGGAGGCCTTGACGACATCGTGAAGGCCCGCGCGCAGAGCGACAATCGCGATAATGAATTCTGCGGCATTGCCAAGCGAAGCGTTGAGCAGTGCGCCAATGCCGGCGCCGACGTGGCTCGTCAAGTGTTCGGTGGCTCGCCCCAACAAACCCGCGAGAGGAATAATGGCAAGTCCGGCCGACACAAAGATCAGCAGTGGATCGGCT
>DATIQH010000153.1:0-2183 GCA_035471155.1 Nitrospiraceae bacterium
TATACACAATCTCACTCACTGCATGACCGGGCTTCACAGCTTCAGCATGGTTCTGTTCAGCAGGCTGCATCGGGGAAAGACTGATAACCAACAGGCATGCGGCGACGGCAATGATCGTTGGACGGCCTGGTTGCTTTTGTCCGATGCGGATCCACTCCGGCTTGACGATCCCGACCGCGAAGAGCGCGACCGAAAGGAACGTCAGCACCCTAAAAATCATGACGAGCGATTCATCCATCGGTCTCACCTCATACCGTTCACTGCGAGAGGATCAGGAGAAGGTCTGGGTCTACAAAGGGGCCGTGCACATGGGAATACATACCTTACGGATCGTTCATGAACGAAGCAACAAGGGCGACCCCACACCGGAGTGGAGGTCGCCCTTGGATCATGCATCGGATGCCGTCAGTTTCTCTATGTCCAGCTAGTCGATAAACCAGTCGACCAACATCGACTGCCTGCTTAGTACGGAATCACGTGTAAGCAGTCCTTGCTCTCGTTGTTCCAGACCACATCGCACAGGTTCGACATGCGCGCCACGATCTGTGCCGCCACGCCACCCGTGCCACCGAACAACCCGCACCAACCCAGAGTCACAAAGCCCCAGTGCAACGGCGCGGCAAAGAGTTCATCGACGAACCAGAAGGCATGCCCCCACTCGTTGAGTCCCACGTTGGGCAGAATCATCATCGGCCCCACAACCGCCCCGACCAAGGGGAACGAGACCGCCTTGCTGAACTGCGGCAGCCGGGTCATGGCATAGAGATACCAGGAGACGCCACAGGTGATGTACAACGGGAAGGTGAAGTAGAAGGCGATGATATGGCTCGCCGTGAAGCTCGTATCGCGGATGATCACCTGATGCCACGACGCATCCTGCTCAAGGGTGTAGCTCCCTGCCCAGTACACGCCAAACACATACACCGCGCCCCACATCATGAAGTAAAAATAGCGCTTGAGCTCGGTTTTGGGATCCACGTTGGCCACGTTGCGATCCCGCGTTTGCCAAATCCACCCTATACAACTGGCCGAGAAGATGATGTTGGAAATCACGTTAAACCGCCATAGCCCCATCCACACAGTCTCGAACTCCGGCGTCATGGAGTCCAAGCCGTGGGAATACCCGAAGACCCGCTGAAACACGACCTCAGCTCCCACCGCCGCCAACATGGTGAACCACCCGATCTTCAGAGGCCTGGAATCGTACCAGAGCGACATGTCATACCCGAGGTTGCTCTCACCGAATGTAGCTGTTTTTGCCATGTTCTTAACCTCCTTCATATACTTGAGGACCACCTCTGTGGGTTGGTCCTGGACGTCTCTTCGAAAGATCTTGCCCGCTATTTCCACCTCCTCCTTTCTATGAGATCCACACGAACAACCGTCAATCCGTACTGACGCACATGAGCAATTCACATTCCAGCAGAGATCTCGTATGACTGAGCCATCGATGATGCTGAAATCCATTAGAATGAGCGATTTCGTTCGAGAGTGTGGCAGCAAACACAATGACGTACCAACGACGAGCTGCTGAATTATCAGCATGGTGCCGAAAAATCAGCATTCACTTGGAACACTCGCAGGGACTTGTACGGGAAACCAGATTAAGAACGGTGAATGATATCGAGATGCTCTAGTTATTAGGCCTGAAGGGTTTCCCGTTTCATGCCAAAATCGATTGACAGGGTAGAGACACGAACCTCTGTGCCGATGCATGACGCCCAACATAGAAGGCTTACGGTGCCCGTTGATAATCAAGCTAATGATTTCTGGCGAGCACCGGGCGTATAATTGACTTACTGTGATATGATCTAGACGTCTCCGCCGACACCGTCAGGTGCGCAATCGGCAACCCTCCGTTGAAGACTTTGCCAAGGGCGTAGGCTTCGCGCAATGAGGTGGCGAGAGCGTTCGCCAGCAAGACGGAAGACAGACGAATATCCCTCTTAACTGGTCGTGACAGAACCTACCACTCAGGAGAGTCAGATGAACACCGACCGTCACACTGAAATCGATCAGCGATCAGGCACGCTCGATGACCTCTCCTATACCGTTGAAGACCGTAAACAAGCCGAGGCGTTGCTTGCCGGAGAAAATCGCCTGCTCGAGATGCTCGCCACCGGCTGTTCGCTCTCAGAAATCCTTGATGCGTTGTGCCGGCTCATCGAAAATCTTGCGAGCGG
>DATIQH010000154.1:0-2999 GCA_035471155.1 Nitrospiraceae bacterium
GATCTGATCGCGCCGTTGGGGCCGGTCTATCAGGCTGGGACGTTGTCGGGAAATCCGTTAGCCGTATCCGCCGGTATTGAAACACTCAAGCAACTCAAAGCCCCTGGAGTTTACAAGAAACTGGAAGAGAAGTCGGCAGCCTTGGCTGAAGGAATTGGAGAGGCCGCGAAAAAAGCGGGCCTGCCCTTCACGCAAACCAGAGTCGGCTCGATACTTGGGGCCTTCTTTACGTCAGGCCCCGTGGTGGATTGGAATACGGCAAAACTGTCGGACACGAAGCGATACGGGCAATTCTTTCATGCGATGCTGGAACAGGGCGTGTACCTGGCCCCTTCTCAATTCGAAGCCGCCTTTCTTTCAACCGCTCACTCAACCCGCGATATCGACTACACCATCAAAGCCGCCGCCGCCGCTTTTAAGAAACTCTAACCTCGTCGCTTGTTGTTCGACTCCAGAGACTCTCAACGGGTGAAGCATCGTTCGTATCTCGCTTGGTACAATTCTGGATCGTTTCAGATACAGCACAGCAATCCTGGAAAACTGTTGAAAACGAACGTCCAGCGAGCCCGCAGCGAGCGAAAGGCTGAAGCTTTGGCAGGTTGCTCAAAACGAGTTCATTGCTAGGCCGCAACGAGCGAGACCCCGAGGCGTACTCTTTGTGTACGTCGAGGGATCGAGCGAAGTGAGAACGACGCAAGGGACCGTTTTCAGCATTCTGCCTATTCGTCGTCCTCGTCTTCCGCATCTAACACCTCCTGTCGCTTCTGCTCTTCCATCGCGTTGTGCAGGAGCATGCGGATAAACATCGAATAGAGCGAGCCCTTTTCCAGCGTCCCGCCTGGAGGAATGGCGATCTTGCCTTCCTTAATCATGCGATCCATCCAAACCTTTTGATCTGGTGCGATCAAGATTGGTATCTCAACCAGCCCCACACGTCCCATCATATCCATGACGTAACCCTCCGTGAATTCTAAGCAAGGTAAGCGAGCTGTGCGCGACAGGCGCGACTCGAGAAGATAAAATATCTGACCTGCCCTACTTTTCTCACCGCTCCCGAGCGCCTCACAGGTATAACAGCATGCGGCTTTTTACAATGTCAATCAGACCACTCTGGCATGGAGTATGCGTTCCCGCGAGCATGACGGCACGAGGTAGAACCACGCTTGGTGCGCTCATCGCCGTCGGCGCCCTGCTGATCGTTTCCCATCAGATCCCGGCACAACCATCGACAGCTCCGCCCTCATCATTGTCTACAAAGCCCTTAACTCCCGGAGTAACCGAGTCAGAAATCCGCACATCGTGCGACCTCTGCCGGAAACCAGAGGGGAAGCCAGGAAGCGATCTGCGGCCTCAACGACTTCACCGCGAGAAAGGATTGCGGCCGCACAAGAACCCGAAGGGAACTCATCGCTCATTCGACCAGAGCCTCAAGTCGATGTTGCCCCATCGTCCACTCGCGCCTCCGGATAGTCAGAAGCAATGGGATTCACAAACAAAAGGGCCTGCCGAATAACTCCACTGAGCATCGCAGAAAACTACTCCCAAGGTGTGCACAGCGAGAGTGGTCTATAATCATCTCGTGACCGATGTCTTGGTCAACGGACAACTAGTAGCATTCAATCCCTTTGGATTGGTAAATTGGGGGCATGACAACGCCACCTACCTGTGTGCTGCGGCGGAGGGTGGGCATGGACCGGTCGCCGAGCTTGGATCGATAGTTACCCATGCCCCACGAAACCACACTCATTTATAGTGAGTCGCTACTGCGTCAAGCTGTGTTCGGGTTTTGGCGCCGATCGGTCGGTATCGGTTTTTTTGTTGCGCTTCTTATTGCCGCGCTCGGTCTCATCGTACTCGTAGCGCTCGGCCAGTCCTCTTGGATCATCGGTGGCCTTGCCGCCGTGCTGGTGGTGGGGGTCGCTTTCGCCATCGTGGTCTACGTCGTTCACTATCGCAGATCGCTTCAGAAATTCCGTCAGATGGACAAGCCTCAAGCCACGTTCCGCGCCGACGAATCCTCTTTCACCATGAGTTCGGATATCGGCACGACCACGCTTCAGTGGACCGCAGTCAAAGAGTTGTGGCAGTTTTCGAACGTGTGGCTGTTGTTATACTCCAAAGCACTGTTCACCACATTGCCGCTTGCATGCTTGTCGCCAGAAACACAAGCGTATATTGTGCAGCGTATTCGTGAATCAGGCGGCAAAGTCGATGGCTAACCCTTCCGGCGATTCGTGAGACGTGAATCGTTAAACGTAAAACGATTCGGGGGAGATCACTTGGCAATCCTATGTTTCACCTTTTACGTCTTACGTTTCACGATTCCTAGGACAGTGGCTTGTTATACGGAATCAGATCACTCATAGTTAAACCGGACCGGATAAGAGAGGCACTCAGATGTCATCGCAACCCGACACACCTGTGAAAAAAAAACGCGGGATTCCTTGGTATGTCTACTTTATCGGATCAACTATTTATACCGCTCTTGGCGGGTGGCTGGCAGCAGAATCGTCTCTTCTGGCAATTATTTGCATCATCAGTGCGCCGATTGGGTTTTTCTATGCCTGGAGTGCTTGGAAGCAAGATAGGAAAAATTCCTCCTAGCCGTAGGTTGTAGCGACTTCGGCCATCGCGCTATGGATGCAATCCGCGCTCCTGATAGGCCGGGTTACCGGCTCCCGCGGGTAACACATGCCGGACCTTCCCGATAAACTGATCCGAACGAACGCAATCCTCGGCGAGTACGTCACCATTCATGACGCAATCTTCAAGTTTTCATGGCGTAAGACACTCCCGATTCCAGGACTGTTCAAGTCCACTGACTTTGGATCTCACTTTAGAGACCTCGATCGATTGGCCTCCAAATTGGCTGCTATTTCAGCGGCCTTGAAGGCAGAGCCGGAGGCGTTGAAGGGCTCTCATCAATACACGGAGGCGTTGCTTGAAACGATCCGGGCTCTCCGGGATATATGCAGGCGGTTTTACGAGCAGAGCCAGGG
>DATIQH010000155.1:0-2695 GCA_035471155.1 Nitrospiraceae bacterium
TGTCATACGCTCACCCTTCCATCACGTTTATGACAAGTCCAGTCAGCGGCTTCGGGAAAAAGTACGTGGACTTGTGAGGCATGCGTTCGCCAGCTGTTGCGACGGCTTGCACTTCGCTGACTTTTGTCGCATTGAGCAGCAGCGCTCCGGTTCCCGTTCCTTTCGCGACCCAATCCAAAGCTTCATGGTCATCTTTCGTGTAGAGGATGGCCTCTTGTTCCTGTGGCGTCGGGCAGAGTGGCGCGACGACAAGTTGTTGAAGCAGCGAGACATCGAGCTTGGCGCGAGGAGAGGCTTCTGCGGACGGACGATGGGAAGGCTTCAAACTTAGTGTGATGTAGCGGCTGTCTCCCTTCAGCGCCAGGCCGAATACGGGGATGCTTCGCCCATTTGTCCGCATCGCTTCGATAAAGTTTGCGCGAGTGGCCGATTGTGTGGCCGGGGTGAAGGGAAATTCTTGCAGGTCGAAAGTGGCGCCCAACAATGATTGCACATGGTCATACGGGGGCAGGGTTGTAGTCGTGACTCGATGCGTCGGAAGTACGGTTAAGCCGGGATCTTCGAGGGCGGTCAGCAACATCAATACCGCATCGTACGAGCGCTGGCCGTCCAGCGTCCCCGCCTGCTGCCGACGGAGTTTCTGATAGTTCAGTGCAGTCTCATAGCGATGGTGGCCATCCGCAATAAACAGCGGTTTGCTGCGCAAGGCGTCAGCGACCTGCTCCAGAACGGTTGGAGCCGTCACAGACCAGACTTGTTGACGGAATCCGACATCGTCGCGAAAGTCGATCAGAGCCGAGGTTCCCGTAATCGCTCCTTCCAGCAAACTCATCACCGTTCTTTGAGGGTCGGAGTACAGAGACCAAATGGGGCTGAAGTTTGTCTTGCAGGCTTCGAGCAGGTTCAGGCGATCTGTTTTGGCGGCCGAGCGGGTATTCTCGTGCGGGTAGATATGCCCAGAATCGAGCGCTTCCAGTTTGACGGTGGCGAGCACGCCCTTGAGGATTTTCGTCGGCGAGCCGGATGGAGCATAGGGAGGCATGTACTCGATGGTGTGGTAGTAGAGGGTCGGCTGCGCATCGGGTTTCAATGCCCCGCTCTTCAGCCAGTTGCGAAGGGTCGCTGCGGCGCGGGTGTACCGGTTATGGGTGGGATTGTCATCCGGTTGATCGAGCCCCAATTCAAGCCGAATGATGTTCTGTGGATGGCGGTCGTACAGGGCCTTCTGTCCGGCTTCATCGATGATGTCGTAGGGGGGCGCCACGACCTGTTTGACCTCTCCGACAACTGTCGCATCGTACCTGGTGCCATGAAATGGAATAATCGTCGACATAGCGAAATCCTCTACTCCGTTAAGTGGTTGAGGTCGTTGAGATGCAACGACCCGAGGGTGGAACCGTTCCTGCTGCGCGGTGCCTTCTGACGCCCCGGAGGCGCAGAACACGCAGAAAGAAAGGTTATCGATCGCGGGTGACCATGTAGTCAGCAGTCACCGAGAGGGCGCGCTTGGCCGTACTGTCTTCGAACTGATCGAGATCTCGTTGCGCCGCAGCGACATAGAATCGCGCGCGGTCCATGGCATAGTTGATCGAACCCAATTCTTCCATCATGTGAATGAATCGCCCGAGGTCTTCCTCCGTCAGCGTCCGGCTTTCCATGCGGTCTACGATCATCTGCCGGTCCTGGTCCGAGCAATGATGGAGGAGATGCAACAGCGGCAGCGTAGCCTTGCCTTGGCGGAGATCCTGCCCCAGCGACTTGCCCAAGTGCTCGCCATTGGCCGTATAGTCAAGGGTATCGTCGGCCACTTGGAAGGCGATGCCAAGATGAAGTCCGAACCGGAACAGGGCATCCTGCTGGATCTCTGGAGCGTCGGCGAGCATGGCGCCCATGCGACAAGCGGCGGCGATCAGGCCCGCTGTTTTGTGTTCGACAATCTTGAGATATTCCGCTTCCGACATGGACGGGTTGCCGTTGTAGTACAACTGAAGCACTTCGCCTTCCGCCATCTTTTTGCAGGCCTCGCCGAGCACTTCGTTAATCCCGTGGTTGTGGAAGTCTACGACCTGGCAAAAGGCCTTAGAGTAAAGATAGTCACCGACGAGGATGCTGATTTGGTTGCCCCAGACTTTTCGGGCGGTTCTATGGCCTCGGCGGATATCGGCCTCGTCGACCACATCGTCGTGGAGCAGGGATGCCGTGTGAATGAATTCCACCAGACTGGCGAGCTGGTGATGATCGCGACCGGTATAGCCGCAGAGACGGGCAGAGAGTAACAATAAAAATGGTCTGATTCGTTTCCCACCACTATTCAGAATGTGGGCGGCGACCGTATTGACAAGTGCCACACTGGAATCGAGGTTGGTCCTCGCTTGGCGTTCCATCCCCTCCAACTCATCACGGTACGCCTCCCAGACGTCCGCCATGTTGTTGATAGTGGGGGTGATTGGGGTTTGGGGCATGCGGCGGATGGTAGGGCAGAGAAGGAAACAAAGTCAAGCTGGTGACCCCTTTGAGGGACATGCCGGCATGAGCTATCTGTGCGGCATAGAATCTTGACAGAAGAATCGTGCTTCTATTAAGGTGAGTGGGACAAAAACGAACGGAATTTGCCTTGTGAGTAATGGGGTTAGCCATCCCGATTGCCTCCCTGGTATAGCCATCAGGTCGGTAGCGTACACGCCTGCATTTTAAT
>DATIQH010000156.1:0-2916 GCA_035471155.1 Nitrospiraceae bacterium
GTCTGACATAGCGACAATATCCACTCTGACGCTGATCGCATTGTGCGCGTACCTTTTTGCGCGTGGCTGGTCGCGTGGGCTCGTGAGCTTTTGACGGATCTCGAACAATCGACACGAGCGATTCTCGACGATGTCGGGGAAGCGTCAGCGGAGCTGGGTATTCTGTTTGTGGGCGATCAGCGTATGCGGAGTCTCAATCGCCAGTATCGGGGCAACGATCGCACGACCGACGTGTTGGCCTTTGCCATGCGAGAGGCCCGCACGCTTCACGCCCTTCGGCGGGCTCAGGGCAGGCCCGCGCTTCTCACGCCGGATCTGTTGGGCGATGTGGTGATCTCAGTGCCCACAGCGTGGCGGCAGGCGATAGAGGCTGGACGGTCCTTGAACGAGGAACTCACGTGTTTGCTGGTCCATGGCATTCTGCATCTCTGCGGCTACGATCATGAACGGAGTGAGAAGGAGGCGCGCCGGATGCATCGTCGTGAGAGGATGATACTGCGGTCAATCGCACGGGTGCCGAAACGAGCGAATCGACTGCGTTACGAGTAGACGTATGGGATGGCTGCAGCGGCTCAGCGACGGACTCACCAAAACGCGCGATGTCGTTCGTGGGTCCTTGGATCGGCTGCTTGGTCGTGCGGCGGATCCTGTCCTCTTGGAGGAATTCGAAGCGGCCCTCATTGCGTCCGATCTCGGGTCCCGTGTCGTAGAGCGCGTGATGGAACGCCTCAAGAAACAACTTCAAGGGACCGACGCCTCAGAGTCCGGTCGGGTGCAAACAGTATTACGGGATACCCTGCTCGATACGCTGACGCCCGTGCAGGGGCTGCCGCTGGAGTCCCTGATTGCGAAAGGCCCCAAGCCCTTCGTCATCCTGGCGGTGGGCGTGAACGGTGTGGGGAAGACGACCACGATCGCCAAGATCGCGCAACGGCTCGTGCAGGCAGGGACAGCGCCCTTGCTGGTCGCGTGCGATACCTTTCGCGCGGCGGCGATCGATCAGCTGCAAGTCTGGGCCGACCGAGTCGGTGTCGATGTGATCCGTCACCGCCATGGGGCCGATCCAGCCGCCGTCGCGTTCGATGGAATTGCCGCCGCGAAAGCGCGGCAGGTAGACGTAGTCTTGATCGATACGGCCGGCAGGTTGCACACAAAATCGAATCTCATGGACGAGCTCCGCAAAATCACGCGCATCATCGCACAGGAATGTCCAGGCGCCCCGCATGAAGTCCTCCTCGTGCTGGACGCCACGGTCGGGCAGAATGCGCTGTCCCAAGCTCGTCAGTTTCATCAAGCGGTCGGTGTCACCGGTTTGGTCCTGACGAAGCTTGACGGCACCGCTCGCGGAGGGATCGTCATCGCGATCGCCGAGGAACTCAAGTTGCCGGTCAGGCTGATCGGAGTCGGGGAGTCGGTCGAGGATCTGCAGGATTTTCAGAGCGACGCATTCGTGGATGCGCTCCTTGGGACGACAGCGTCGCCTCCCGCGTAACTCCGGTAAGATCCCGTCATTTTCTTCTCCGCCGACATCGCCTGTGATAGGCTGCGCTATGATCAAAATTCTGGTTATCGACGACGATCGCATGAACTGCGAGCTGATCCAGTCCGTCTTTGCCCGGCATGGATATCAGGTGTTGTCGGCGACGAGCGGAGTCGAAGGCCTGACTCTCTTCCGCCAGCAGGCTCCGCGCGTCACCATTCTTGACCTTCGCATGCCTGAAATGGACGGACTGACCGTCCTCAAAGAAATCCGCGCTTACGATCCCCAGGCGCCGGTGATTATCCTGGGCGGCGGCGCGACGGAGGAACAGGAAAACCAAGCGCGAGGATTGCGTGTCACCGACTTTATCCGAAAGGGCTTGTCGCTCGATGTGCTGGTCGAATGTGTCAACCGGGTGGTGCAGCTTCCGGCTAAATCTGCCCCTGCTTTGCCGGTGGCGGGCAGCGCTGCCGTGGCCGATACAGGGGAAACGATCCTTGTCGTCGACGATGAGCCGTTGGTCCGCGACCTGCTCGTTCAGTTTCTCAGCCTCCGCGGCTATCGGGCGCTCGGTGTGAAAGACGGCTCCGAGGCCCTCTCGATGGTCGAACAGGCGCCCCCCGATCTGATCCTCCTGGACCTGTTTATGCTCGGCATGGACGGAGTCGAAGTGCTGAGGCAACTCCGCCAACGCGAATACACCGGCGGGGTGATCATCATAACCGGGAGTCATGATGAAGACACTCTTGACGAAGCCTGGGCTCTGGGGCCGCAAGAAGTCATCGGGAAGCCGATCGATCTAGAGCGATTGCTGACCTCCATCCAGCTTGTGCTCGTCTGTCGCGAATGCTAAAACTCTTCCGATGCCAATCGGAAGCAGGATAGTTTCTTTCCCCTGTCTTTTTCTCGTCGCGCTGCTTCTGAGCCACGGGGCTCTCGGTATTGCCCACGCAGACGACCCATCCCTGCCCCGAGTCGCCATTCGGCATCACGATATATTTGCACAGATTGTCCCTGAGCAGCATGGGCTCATCGCAACGGATCGGCTGACTCTTGAGGTGCCGCGACAAAAGAGTCCGATTCATTTCTCCCTGGCCTCCACGCTCCAAATCGACCGTATTGCCCTCGTGCAAGAATCGGCCGGGGCGAAGCCCCTGATTCATGATGTGCCGTTTGAACTGAAGCGTGGCGCTGCGCCAGAATCGGTCCATGAGGTGAGTATCCCAGCGCAGTTCGTGACTTCTGGATTGATGACGCTGGACGTGCACTACCATGGTGTCATCGACGATCCACCTCGAGATCCGCGCCACCTTCGATTTGTGACGCCGAGTGAGACTGCCGGACATATTGGGCATGAAGGTGTCTATATCAGCAGTGAAAGCTCCTGGTATCCCGACGTTCCGGAATCCCTCAGCACATTTACACTTCAGGTCGCC
>DATIQH010000157.1:0-1760 GCA_035471155.1 Nitrospiraceae bacterium
CGAGGATCACGTCAACAACCTGCAAACCCATCGCTATCTGAAAAAGAGCGGCTATCGCCTGATCCGCCGGCTCGGCCACAACGGATGGTATGTTCCCGCCGACCGTCTGGGTCGCGGCCAGGATCGGGTCGTCGCGCCAAGTCACCGGCGAATCCCGCCGCGTCCAGATCTGGTTCTTGGGGAAGGACGAGATCTTGGGCAGGCGCACCTCACCAGGTTCGATCAGCACCGGACCGATGCGCGCCGAGGGCGCAATCACAGACAGGCCGGGGAAGGTCCAGTCGCGGGCCAGCATAAGGGCCTTGCGCGGCAGCAGGCCGGAAGTGAGGTGCACCTTGCCCACCGGATGCATGAGCAGGGTCAGGCGCAGCACCTGACCTGGATGTACGGTCAGTTCGTCCTGCGCCATCAAGTAGGGATGCAGAATCGGTCGCACCGCGGGGACTTGCGGGATCGAGCCTTTCTGCGACAGGTGCCCACGGTTGCGGCCGCTTTCGAGCGCGCCATCGCGCACCGCCTTATCTACCGCGTGGAAACGGCTGTAATCGTCGTCGACGAAGAAGCCGAGCAGCCCATCGTCGCTGCGCGTCAGCTCGCCGATGCGCACGCGGAAGGCGCGGTCGGCCAGGTCGCGGTAGGCGGCCTCGCGGGCTTCGCGCAACGCCCCGTCGGATAGATCGAGTTCATCGAGATCGTCGTCGATATCAAGACGCAGAGTCGCGCGCACCACGGCGATGGGCCGGCCGACCAGTCCGGCGACGTGCGATGTGCCGAGATTCCTCAATGTCCACCTCACAGTTAATCATCCTCTCGCTAAGCTCAAAAATATCCTCGTAACCGGATTTTTCCATGAACTCAACCCCAGCGTCATTTCTTATGGCCACATAGCCCTTGATGGGGACTTTCCTTGCCCTCTTATCATCGTTCTTCTCATCCATGAAGGCGATCATCTGGTCGTTCATGATCTCGAATACTTTGGCCTCGCCTTCGATCTCGTTCAGGCTTTCAACCGTTTCGTTATGCACGTTCATCGACCTGTCTTGGGCTACTATTCCTGTCGCTGTATCTGACTTATTGTATTCAAGACTGCGAATATCAGAGCGGGCCGTGATCGTCAGTTCCGAGTTCACATTTTGAAGCATATCGTAGACTTTTGTGTTGGGATTCCCTGCGACGACTGGAACGATCTTATCCCCTATTTTCCCGCCATCGCTACTCTGAGCCTGCCACACACCACCGGGCTGAATCTTATGCAATTTACGGTTGAACCCGAAATCACCGCTCACAGCCAGAACAGGCTGTAAAGTGAGTTTAAGGTTCATGATCTCCAAGTTAATCAGGGTGTCTTTCAGATAGATGTGCGGGGCGATAAGCTGAGCCAAATTGTTCCCCCAATAGCTGTCGTTTCTCGGCTCAAAAGTATAGTCAGCAAGAGGGAAGCAGTACGTCCCAAAGTCTTTGGAGATACTGCCTTCGTAGATCGTTCTTTTATTGGCAACCACGATATACAAGTCCTCATGCACGTTCATGTACTGATACAATTTTACTGTATTCACAGGCGTTTTCTCGTTCGTCTCACGTTGATTCGTGACCAGATAATCACCTCCCTCGGTCTGGAACCATGAGTCAGTCATAGCCTCCTTGATCCATCCGTTCTTTCCGGCAATCTCCTTGAACGTGGAGAGAGGTATCTGATCCCTCAGAATTACATCCCTCGCACCGTCAATCATCAGTTCGTCGTGTAGTTTGTTTGCGGCCTC
>DATIQH010000158.1:0-3439 GCA_035471155.1 Nitrospiraceae bacterium
TGGATCGCTTTGGCGGCTCCAGCTCAGTTGTTTTCTGTTTTTTAAACCAGGCCATTAGGCGCTCCTTTTAGTCGCAAGCGGGACTCGCGAGACTGGCGGGACAGGTCGGAAGTGTCATCTTTGCGAGTCGCGTTTTTCCCGCCAGCCTCGTTCACAAACCACGAGAACGGCAGAATATCATAGCCGCCCTGATCACGCACGTAGATTTCCCTTCGATGAAAATGACAGTGAGCCGTCAGAAAAGTTGGCCGCCGAAGGCGGTCTGGAACATCATCATGAGTCCGACGGCAACACTCCCAAGACTCGCCAGCCCCTGGACTGTGAGAAAGACGGGACGTCCTAGGTTCAGCGACCATAACACCGGAAGGCTCACAACCATCCCAACCAACACCATCCCCATGATCGAGCCAAACCCAAACACCGCAATATAGATCAGCCCCTCCGACACCGATCGCGCAGACGACAAGACAATCAACAGCAACGCCGCCGAGCCGGCCAAACCATGGACCATGCCGATGCAGAAGGGTCGAATGGAGTCACGCCACCAATGACCATGCCCATGATCTTCGACTCGCGCATGGCTATGCAGATGCACATGCTGCGCACCGTCATGGTCGTGCGCATGCACATGCCAACGCTCCCGGACTAATCGCACCGCGAGCATCCCGCCGAGAAACACGAGCATCCCGCCGACACCGAACTCAGCTGCCAACGCGAAGGGTTCAGGAATCGATATACGAAGCACCAACACCGCCGCTCCGGCCAGCAACAACACCACTGTATGTCCAAGCCCCCAGCTGAATCCAATCATGCCGGAGGCGCGGAGCGAAGGCCGTTGCGCCAGCACCGTGGACACCGCGGCTAAATGATCCGTGTCCAAGGCATGACGAAGCCCCAGCACCAACCCAAGCCCTAAAATAGTCAGGAATTCAGTGTCCAACATGAGGCCTCATGTGAGATCGGCCCTGTGGTACAAACATCGATGGCACAGTGGGATGTCAGCCGCCCCGAGCATGCATTTCGAGATGAGGATCTTCGCGAAGTTTCTCAATGCCGATGAGCCCCCCGACACGTAATCCGTCCCGTTCAAGCGCCTTACGCTCTTCTGCGCCCCGATCGCGGCGCCCTTCCCAGCCGGCGCGGATCAAGGCCCGCATCTCGTCATCCGAGGCGCCGGCGCGAAGGGCCTTGCGTAGATCCGTTCCCATCGTCGCATACAGACAGCGATACCACATGCCGTCGGCAGTCACCCGGCTGCGATCGCAGGTCGCACAGAACGGTGCCGTCGTCGAAGGAATAATCCCAAAGATCGTCCCATCCGGCAGCAGAAATCGCTGCGCCGGCGCGGCTCCCCGCTCAGGCATCGGCTCAATCGTCCCATAGTGCGCGCTCAGCAGGGCGAGCATCGCAGCTTGGGAGAACACTTTTTCCTGAGACCACTCGTTCGCACCGCCGACGTCCATATATTCGATAAATCGAACCTCCGTCTGCACCTGTTTGCCGAACTCGATCAGATCGACCAGCTCATCGTCATTGAACCCACGAATCGCTACCGTGTCGAGCTTTAAGCCGGTGAATCCCGCCCGGGCTACCGACTCAATCCCTTCTATTACCCGCGCAAACTCATCATGGCGAGTCAGTTGAAGAAATCGTTCCGGTCTCAGCGTATCGAGGCTGACCGTGATACGGTGCAGCCCTGCCTCGTACAGCGCCTCGGCCTGATCCGACAGAAGAATGCCATTCGTCGTCAGTGCGATATCCGTCACTCGCCGATTTTGAAGCAACAGTCGAATCAATTGAGGCAGATCGCGTCGAAGCAACGGCTCACCGCCGGTCAACCGCACGCGATCTACTCCGAGGTCTGTGAAATAGCCGGTCAGGCCCGCCATTTCCTCAAAGGTCAGCACATCTTCGCGCGGCAACCAGACATAGTCCTGCTCCGGCATGCAGTATTTGCAGCGGAGGTTGCATCGATCCGTCACGGACAATCGCAAACTCCGAAGCGGGCGGCCGAAAACATCGGCAACGGGAAGAAGAGCTGTACTTGTTGATAGCTGGTCAGCCAAGACTTTCTCGATTTCTTTTGAACGTTTTACGGTTCACCTTTTACTTCTCACGCTTCTAGGGATGCTCCTCCACCCAAACCTCGCCTTCCGGCGTATGCTCGAGTTTCCAGATCGGGGTGATTCGTTTCAATTCACTGATCGCCCACTGGCAGGCACGGAACGCCTCGGCCCGATGCTCGGCCCCCACGACAATCAGCACGATGTTGTCACCGATGCCGATCTCGCCATACCGGTGGAGGATTGAGACCTCGATGATGTCGAAATCCTTCAATGCCCGCTCGCGTATCTCGCATAGCTTCGTCTGGGCCATCCCTTCGTAGTGCTCGAAGGTGATGCTGTCCACATCCCGCCCCTTGGACCGATCACGCGCCGTCCCCAGAAAAATCGAAATGCCGCCGATGCGCTTCGACTTGCTCCGCACCCGATTAATCTCCGCATCCACGGAAAAGTCTTCTCGCTGAACACGGACAAGCATGTCATCCCCTGACTGATCAGATGGGCAGCCACCGGCAAACGGCGGTAACAAGGCGATTTCGTCGCGATCGCTGATGGCTGTCTCTTCGTGGGCAATTTCCTGATTGACCGAAACGAGGACCTTCTTCTTCTGAATCAGTTCTCCGATAGCAGGGCATCCAGCTTCTAACCCAGCGATGAGGTCTTTCACCCGACTACCATTGGCAAGCTCCAGAGACAGGACCCCCTGATTTCCTGCCATCATTTTCGTCATCCCAAACAGGCGAACAGTGATCACGCATCACCCTTATCAAATACTTGAAGTTTATGAACTTATCGGCTTGTAAATGCACCGGACTTCCCGCCTGACTTTGCGAGCAAGCAGACGTCGCTGAAGCTCATCCCACGATCGATAGCTTTGCACATATCGTAAATCGTGAGCGCCGCCACTGAGGCTGCGGTCATCGCTTCCATCTCTACCCCGGTCGGTCCTGTAGTCTTAGCCGTAGCTAGAATCGTGATCGAACAACGGCCGTCCCTATCGGGCTGAGGCTCTTCTTTAAATGAGATATCAACACTGGTGAGAAGAATCGGATGGCACATGGGAATGAGATCCGGAGTCTTTTTGGCCCCCATCACGCCAGCCACCTGCGCGACGGACAACACATCGCCCTTGGTGATCTTGCCTCGTTGAATCTTTTCAAGAGTTTCCGGTTGGAGAAAGATTACAGCCTGTGCTGTCGCAACCCTCTCGGTCGAGTCCTTGGCGCTGACATCCACCATCCGCGCCCGCCCCGACTCGTTGAAGTGTGTAAATTCCGCCATTTTTCAAGCTGAATCAGCCGGTTGCAGGAAGAAACGTAAAGGGATTATAGGAGCGGGGGGAAAGGGCAGTCAAGCGGGGCAGGGAGTAGCCAGAT
>DATIQH010000159.1:0-1901 GCA_035471155.1 Nitrospiraceae bacterium
TGAGGCGCTTCACCTCTTGTATGTGAGGCGCCGAGAGTGTGGCCATGAGATTCTGTATCGGCGCCGCAATTTCCACAAGGCTCGTGTAGTACTCCTCGGCGGACGCATACGACCATTCCGCGAGAAATTCCTGGTCTGTCATATCGACGAATCTTGCCTGTTGAATCATTTCGGCGAGGTTGCCGTGTGCCTCTCTCCGAAAAGGCGACGCCATCGCATTCTGCAAGGTGCCGCGTTGCGAAGATCGCGACGGGAACCGGAGAGAGGTTCGATAAGCCGGAATGTCTTCGGCGGTGATTTTGCTGGAAACGAAAACGGGCTAAGACCTGTCACCTAGAGGGAGGAGAAAACACAGAGGAGAGTGACTACAACTATGGGCCTCAGTGTTCCTTCTTCCGAGCGACACACCACATGTTGTCATTGGTCCAAAGCCGGTCAAGGAATGTGAATTTGACAATCTCGAATCCCTGCTGTCCGAGCATGGTCCGCAGGGTGTTTGGCGTAAAGTAATTCACATGGTCGGGAAGCCGAAATCCGCACCACTTTTCCCCTCGCATCCGTCGATTCCAGCAAGCGTAGTTCGGCAACTTGAGGATAATCGCGCTCCCGGAACGCAAGACACGCGACAGTTCTCGCAGCACTTCTGTCGGCTGCACTTCGTGCTCAAGATAGCTCTCGACCAAGGCTCCATCGCAGGATGCATCCTCCAGTGATTGGAGGCCCGATAGCACGTCCGCGTGGATAATGCGCCCGCCGCAGCTTTCAAAGATCGGACGAGCGTCAGCCACTATGCGGGTTGAGATCTCAATGCCCAACAGCTTACACGAGGGCGGAAGCGGGCTAAAGTTTCCTAAACCACAACCGAGGTCAACGATCCAGCCTTGGCGAAAATACCGATAGCCAAGCGAAACGTGTTTATCCCGTCGTATAAGTGATTTTGTAAATCTCCGTACGCTTCTTATTACAGACCGAACGACATACTCGCCGCGAGTGTACGACTTCCGTCGTGCTTCATTCTGAAGTCCGGAGGTGTTCTCCCATGAGAACTGATCCTGTAGGGTGGCGTAATCGGGAGGATTCTCCAGAAAAACAAAGCCGCAAGACAGGCACTCCTTGAGAACCCAATCACCATGGGAGTAGCGATTCTTTCTTAGCTGCGCTCCACCGGCCCCACAGGCGGGACAAGTTCTGCTCAGTAACATCGCATCATCCATGCGCACATGGGCTCGTAAGCGATGCGTTAAAGATTCACGGTGAAAGACCCCATGAGAGAGTTAGTCGATCGCCCTTGACGAACGGAGTGCGGCCTATGCCGTAGAACTAGACCCGGAGGTCTCATCCAATCGAGACAGAATTCATTTCGTACGAGGGCGCGCTAAAAGGCTCTCGCTTGCCTGTCAACAATATAGATCCCACTATAAGCCTGCTCCTATTGAAAAACCAGACGGAAAGGAAAGGCAATTGCTCAGAGCGAAGATTGCAAGGAGGCGGCCACTGTTGCCCATTCCGTTAGATACGCAGAATCCTCACTGATGTCCACGGGTACTTCATAGAAAGACTTGAGTGTTTGTTTGGTATTGGGTCGGAAGGGTTTCAGACCCTGTGCCTTGTAGCGAGCGACCGTCGTCTCGGTTACTTTGAAATACAACCGGCCTTTGTGGATGATGCCGAAAAAGGTTTCGCGTCGATAGAGCCCATATCCGCCGAACATGGCGCGGCACGTCAATCCCTGCAGCTCGCTGAGTTGATCCAGCACGAAGTCCTTGAATCCATCGTGCTTCGACGCCACGGCAGTCTCACAACGGTTTGCGCGCCGAGACCATTCTGACGGCGAGGGGAAAGGTGACTCTGTTGCCACGCTGGTATTGGGTTCCAGCTTGGATGATGAGGCGCTTCACCTC
>DATIQH010000160.1:0-13715 GCA_035471155.1 Nitrospiraceae bacterium
ATCTTATGAGGTCCTGGTTCTCCACCAGATAAGACCGGCGATCCGGCCGGTTCGACCGCAATGACGCTCACCTTGGGATTGCGTTCCTTAAACAATTCTCCGCATCCGGTAATGGTACCGCCCGTGCCCACTGCCGCCACAAATGCATCGATCTTTCCGTCGAGCGATTCGAGAATCTCGACCGCCGTGGTCATTTTATGCATAGCCGGGTTGGCCGGGTTGGAAAACTGATCCGGCATAAAGCACGAGGGATTTTGCGCGATAATGCTTTCCGCCTCGCGAATCGATCCCTTCATGCCTTCCCAGGCCGGCGTCAACACGAGTTGCGCTCCATAGGACGACAAGAGGCTCGCCCGCTCCATGCTCATGCTCTCCGGCATCACGAGAATCAATTTATAGCCACGGACGGCGGCGACTAACGCCAGTCCGATCCCGGTGTTTCCGCTGGTCGGTTCGACGATCGTGCCGCCCGGCTTTAATGCGCCAAGTCGTTCTGCCTCGTTGATCATATTGAGGCAAATCCGGTCCTTGACGCTTCCGCCGGGGTTAAAAAATTCTACTTTCCCATAGATCGTCGCTCCGCCTACAGGGGACAACCGGTTGAGACGGACGAGGGGAGTCCGTCCGATGAGTTCGGTAATGTCTTTGTGCAGAGGCATCGTCACCGGCCACCGCCCATATAAAACAGGAACTCAACCCGATCGCCGTCGTTTAGGCTGGTGGTGGCGAGATGATTCCGGTCCAACACGGTGTCGTTGACTTCAACCGCGACCATTTGTGGTTCAATCTTTTTGGCCTGGAGGAGATCGAGGACCGTTCCCCCTGAAACCTCTTCTGGCTTCCCATTGATTTTGACCTGCATGAAGACTCCTAAGATGGCCCAGAGATTAAACAATTTCAACACGTTATCAAAGCGACTTCGCCATTGTCAAGGCAACGAACCCATTCACCTCGTGGCTTGACTTTGTCCGCGATCCGCCGCCACTATGCCATTTTTTGGATGAGCAACGATATGTGGAAACGCAACTTCATGTTCAGGTCCGCTGAGGCAACTCCGCTCCAAGAATCTGAAAACGAGCTGTTTCACGATACCGATCCAGCCATGGATAGCACCGGGCTCCAGTTAGAGAAGTTTTTATCGATTTGGATTCAAGGCGATGGGGAGGAAGACAAGCCAACGGCCTTCACGAATATGTATGTCCGCACAGCCACACTGGATTTTCAGAAACGGGTCGGGTTTCTGCAGCCTCTCCAAGGCCGCTCTCACCAGATCAAACAATTGCTCACACCGGATCAAAAACAGTTTCTGCAGCAGTGGCTCGCCACCTCGGCTCCTCAAGCCTGGGAGGCTACGGACGATCATTTCAAGATGTTGTTTGAGCTCGAATGAGCGCAGTCCTTGCTCACTCCATTGTACGGTCGCTCTGTCTCGTCATGCTGATGCTCGCGGTTCCAGCCGGAGGCGGATGGGGCGCGACCGTGGAGGTCTATTACGGCCCAGACGACGCGCCGCTCGATCGCCTCACGGCGCTCTATCGACATGCGACGCGCTATCTCTATGTGGCGGCCTATGGGTTGACCTCTCCCCGCGCGGTGGAGGCGATGGTCGCTGCGAAGAAGCGGGGGGTCGATGTTCGTCTCATTACCGATGCGCAGCGCACCGAAGACATCAAGCAACGCACCGCGCTACAGACGCTGCACTTGGCCGGTATTCCCATTCTCGTCAACGCGCACGATGGGCTGATGCACCTGAAACAGGTTGTGATCGACGATGAGGTGAACACCACCGGCTCGATGAACCACACGACAAGCGGCAATTGGTATAACGATGAGCGGCTCGACGTCATTACCGATCACGCGATTACCGTCAAGGCCCGAGAAAAGTTCCTGGCAATGTGGAACGATCGTGCTCGATACCGGACATGGGAGACGCACTGAGCAGCATGGCAGACTCGATTGAAGAGACCGACGTCGCGGTGGTGGGAGCAGGGGGTGGCGGAGCCGTCTTAGCTCTGGCGCTGGCGAAGCAAGGGATCAGCACCATCGTGCTGGATCAGGCCGCTGGCCCGCCTAAGGGTTTGCGGGGAGAAATTCTCCAACCGAACGGGCAACAAGTACTCGATCGTTTGAACGTGCTACAGTCGTTACCGGCCGATGCCACGCGATCCGTGCGTCATTTTCATTTTTGCCGAGCCGGAGGCACCCGCCTCTGCAGCATCGACTATGGCGACCTGCCGGCGCCCTATAATCGCGCGATCGTGACCTTGCCGAACGTAGCCCACCATGCCATTGTCGCGGCGGTGCAAGAGCACAAGAGTGTGACACTCCGCTACGGGACCTCTTTCACGGGACTCTTGCGCGAGGGCGACCGGGTAGTGGGATTGTCGACAAAGGGGTCAGACGGCATACGCGAGATTCGTGCTAAGGTTGTCGTCGGCGCCGATGGCGCTTTTTCGAAAGTGCGTGAGGCGCTGAAGATTCCCGCCGACCTGTATCTCTATCCTGACGGGTACCTGATTGCGATTCTTGAATCGGAGGAGCCGGTATCGGAATCCTTCTACTACGTCGGGCACAAGACTATTTTGGGAATCTTTCCGGCAACGGGAAACAAGGTGTATCTCTTCTACATGATCCCCAAAGATTCGATGGAGGCCGTGAAACAGCGGGGTATTCCTGCCTTACAGCAGAAGTGGAGCCAGATTGCGCCGCAATTTGCCGGACTCTTTCGGCGTTTGAGCGATTGGAGTCAGACAGCCTATATGCCGACCGGGAGGGTGCGAACGCCGACCTGGATCGCAGATGGAGCCGTGCTGATCGGCGATGCCGCCCATGCGATGAATCCCCATGCGTCGCAAGGGCGCATGCAGGCCATGGTCGATGCGATGGCGCTGTCCGATCTGTTGCCCGGTTGTCTTGCCGACCAAGACTATTCTGCCGCGAGGCTGAAAGAGTTTGAACGAGTCAGGCGGCCACAAGTCACCATGTTGCAAGAATTAGCCGATCAGCAAGTGTTTTATTGGAATACAGAGAATCCAGTGGTCGCGTTCCTGCGCGACCGTGTGTTTCAGACGCTGGATCGGAATGCCCGGCTTCGCTATCAGGTTCTGTCGACCACGGCGGGCCTGAGGACAACGCCGCCGTTCAATCGGCTCGATCGCGTCATTGCCGCAGGGTTTTTCCCGGATATCCGCGCGCATGAGAGATCTCCACATCCGATGTCTTCATGAGGAACATGAGCACGGCTGAGCGTCTGATCGAGGGATTGCCGGACGAAACACAGAATCTGCTGCAGACCTACGTGAAGGAGGTCAAGGGCGCATTCGGGGAGCAACTGGAAGGCCTGTTGCTCTATGGCAGCGCCGTCCGTGGAGAATTTCTCCCAGGTCGCTCTAATCTGAACCTTCTGCTCCTGGTCTCGTCCTACGGCAGCGCTGTGCTCAAACAGTACAGCGCACTGCATCGTCGATGGAGCAAGGAGCAGATTGTCGTCCCCCTCTTTCTGACGGAAGAGGAAGTACATATGTCGGCAGCGGTGTTCCCGCTTGAGTTTTTGGAGATCCAGGAACAGCACCGTGTCTTAAGCGGGCGCGACCCCTTCATCGGTTTTCATGTGAAGACCGATCAGTTGAGAGAGACTGTACTCCAGGGTCTCACGAGTCATGTGTTACGGCTGCGCCAGCGCTATGTCGAAGGCGGCGGGGGCGACGAAGCCACGATGATTTTATTGCCTCTCGCGATCACCTCGACTCTTCCATTGTTGCGAGGGGTTCAACGTATTCTTGGACGCCCCGTTCTCTCTCACTCAGAGGCGGTGATCGCGGATGTCGCCGGGCAGTTGAAACTGGATCTGCAGGGCTTGCTGGATGCCTGGTCGCTCAAGCGCGGACAGATTTCTCCAGGCCCCCGCGAAGCGCCTCGTCTCTTCGACCGGTATCTGCAAGCCGCGACCCTGCTCACTCACGCAGTCGAACAACTGCTGCAGTCGGGGCAGCGATGACGAACATTGCCGGCATAGCGATGGCCTTCTGTCTCGTTTCCTTCGCGGGGATAGCCCAGGCGGAGTTCTATGAACGACCCAAGATCCAGTTGCCCGGTCCTCAAGGCTATGTGAGCGACCATGCGAAGGCGATCGATGGGGACTGGAAAGAGCGCATCCGGTCCGTCTGTCAGGACCTTGAGCGGAAGACCGGGGTAGAAATGGTCGTGGTCACGATTCCGACCATCAAGCCCTTCAAGTCGGCCAATGAGTATGCGACAGCACTCTATGAAAAGTGGGGCATCGGATCGACGCAACAAGAGCATGGCATGATGGTGCTGGTCGCGGTGCAGGAACGACAAGCGGCGATCACCCTGGGCCGGCAGATGTTGCCCGTCATTACTCCCGCAGTCATCAATCAAGTCGGGCGTGAGAGCCTGCAACCGTCGGTTGAGTTGGGACATTTCGGCGAAGGTCTCTATCTCACTGTGGTGGCGTTGGCTTCTCCCGTGCAGGAGGTGCGTGTCGGCGTCGATGCGAAGAAATATTCCAAGGCCTTTGGTTTTTGGCTCGCGCTCTTTACTGGTATCGCGGCACTCTCATTCTTCTGGTGGATTAGCCGTCCAGACCTTCGCCATCCGTATAAGCGGATTCAAAAGGGCGAGTATTGGGGGACCGGGCAGGGTGGCTTCCGCGGGAATTTCGGAGGGTTCGGAGGAGGCACAAATGGGGAAGGGTGGCGCTAGGGGTGGCCCGTTAGTCTCCCTTGCTCGCGCAACGCGCGGTCTCAGAAGGATGGGGAGGAAGCAGCCAGGTGCCCTTCTTGCTCGCAGAACGCGCACGGTGAAACTGTGCTCGTTCGATGCGCGCATTAAAGGGCAGCCTCGGCCACTCCCTTTAACGAGAGGTGAAGAGGATTGAAAGGCCCTCGCTCGGGCTAATGGCACGTCTTGGCGTGCCAGTGGGTGGGCGGGTGAGAAAGTTGCGCGCAGTGGGAGACCAATCGGACCACCCCGTATGTAAACGAGTGCAGCGAGCTTGGAAGGAACATTGATAGTGGTGCTCGCGCGACATGTGGCTTTGAAAGGGTCTCGAATACGAAGACGATGAATGTGGAGGGTACTACGATGATAGGTCGATCAGCCGCTCAGCGATTCCTCATGCTTGGGGCTATTTTGGCAGGATCGGGTGTTGCTGCCGGGGCCTTTGGCGCCCATGCGCTCAAGGAAATTCTGGATGCGCCGATGCTCCAAGTGTTCGAGACCGCAACGAGATATGTGATGTATCACGCCTTTGGACTCTGTATCGTGTCGTTGGCCATGGATCGTTATCCTGAACAAGGTCTTGGAAAATCTGGATGGTTCTTTATCGCGGGAATTCTTCTCTTTTCAGGAAGTCTCTACGTGGTCTCCCTTGCAGGCATCCGGTGGATGGGAGCCGTGACTCCGGCTGGCGGGCTGGCCTTCATGATAGGCTGGTTGCTCCTAGGCTGGGGAGTCTGGCGGGCTGCGATCCCTCATTCCACGGGCCATACAGGCGGCGACGCGTAAAGTACAAGAGGGGCGAGAAAGGCGCGACGTGGAGTTAAGGCATGCAGCCGGCCGTTCTCTTTCCACTGATCGATCCCCATCCTCCTTCAGAATTTAAGAAGGTCCCTTCGAGACGTTGGCCTTCGTTGCTGAATTGCAGACTATCTTCTTGGACCCGACCGTTCAACTCCCACCGTAAATAGACGTTGTCGCCTAGGACGATCGTTTCCATAAGCCCTTGTAGAGTGGGTTGTGACGTTCCTGCCGGTGGAAAGAGTACTGACAGCTTTTGTTCTTGATGGCGTTGCTGATGGTTGTGAATGATCCACTGCCAGGTTCCGCACAGCCTGGCCTGCCCGCGAAGCTTACGCACTCGATCCTTCCAGTTCCGTATCCGGTCCCACTCCTGGTAGCTTGCCTGCATCGCATCCATTTCGAGGCGAACGGCTCGGTCCAAGACTGTTACCGATAGGGACGATGCAGGTTCTTCCTGATTCCCTTTGGTCCATTCTGAGGAAGTTGCCAGATCAGTGAGTTGATTCAGTGAGTAATGCCAGAGAGCCTTCTCCTGGCGATCGAGCCATGCTTTGTGCGGGGATCCCAGTACCTGCTCGGTCACAGCCGAGAGTCGCTGATCTGTTACAGCCTGTCTGACGCTGGAGGCCATGTGCCAGGCGGCCAAACTGCCCATCAACCGTTGAACCGCCGCCGTCAGGTCCGGCACCAGGAGTTCGTTTGCGAGCTTAGCCGACAAGGGGGCAGACCCCAATGTTCGGGCCACATCGCCCATTTGCAGCGCGGGGCCGATCGTCGCCACAAACAGATTGCCGGCTCCCTTGTCGGATTCTATCTTGGCCAGTTGATCGGAATGGGCACGGATGATCGATGGGAAATCCGGTGTAGAACTCGGAAGGGATTCATCTGCCTCGGTATTGAGCCGGAGCCCGAATACCGAGAGGACGACCATCGCAAGAACGAGAGCGATTCGCAATGGAGCTGATCGAATCACGAGGATGTGAAGGCGCATTGCACTACTCTACCGTGCTTCCACAAGCGGGGATTCCTACACAGGCGGAGAAAAAACTCTGCATCAATATAACGACCTTCTGCGGCAGACTTCTTCAGCGCCCTGCTATGTGCCCTGGAAGCAGGACCTGAGAAACGCGGCAGTCGATTCCCAAGCCTCGGCTGTCGCGTCGGCACGATAACTCTCCACCCGTTGTTCATTACAAAACGCATGGGGAGCATCGGGGTAGGTTCTGATCTCGACACGCTTGTGATGTTCAGCCGCAGCAGCGCGCAATCGGTCCACATCTTGACCGGGTACCCACCGGTCCTGGCCGGCCTGATGATAGAGCACCGGGCAGAGTAGATCTTTGATCGCGGTATCAGGCTGCATGACGCGGCCGTAATAGACAACCGCTGCTCGTAGCCGTTTTCGCTGGCAGGCAAATCGGAGCGCAAATGATCCACCCATGCCGTACCCGACAACGCCGTGGATATTTCGTTTAATGTGGTCGCGTGT
The DNA here is from genome assembly GCA_035471155.1 of Nitrospiraceae bacterium. Classification (GTDB taxonomy): domain Bacteria; phylum Nitrospirota; class Nitrospiria; order Nitrospirales; family Nitrospiraceae; genus Palsa-1315. The sequence continues at coordinate 7,031 of DATIQH010000160.1, forward strand.
ATTCAAGAACTCACAGCACGAATTGATGTCTTGCAGGACCAGCGTTTCGTTCAGCTTGCTGCTAAGGGCGTCGGCGACTTCTGCGTTGGCTGTCACCATGCCACCCAGTCGCGCGTAGAGGTTTGGAATGATGACACCGTAGCCTTCACAGGCCAGTCTGGCGCCGAGATCCTTAATTTGTGCTGTCAACCCCCACGCTTCATGCAAGAGGACGAGACCGGGATACAGTCCTTTTTCCTGAGGCCAAAACTGAATACAGTCCACCTGCACATGTTTCGAAACGCGTGTCTGGATGTAGGGATCGGCGGCGGCATCTGTCAGGGTAGGAATAGCGACGCCGCTCGGAAAGCGAGCGGTGCCAGTGCCGATCTGGTTTAGGGTAAAGGGAGCGAGGGTCGAGGTCATTGTAGCAGTCTTCTCTCCTTCAAGGTTTTACGGGGGAACTCTTCTTCAGACAGGCCGATTCACTGTGCGGGTACTATAGGGACCAGGCTGTCAGGCTGTCAATCCGGCTGCAAAGGTCGCGTGATAGTTGACCGAGCGTTCGATGATGATTACAGTTCCATAACCAACAGGGACGTATGCAACGATGTCGCTTAGAATTGGTCTTATCGGTGCAGGTCGTCATGGCAGCCGGTACATCCACCATCTCCTGCATGACCTGCCAGGGGTGAGTCTTGCCGCTCTCTGCCGGAAACGGATCGGGGAGGGATTGCCGTCGCTCCCGACGACAGACATCCCTATCTATGGGGACTACCGTGCCTTGATTGCCGATCCGTCGGTCGAGGCCGTCGTCGTGGTGACCCCTCCGTCGCTCTGTTCCGAGATTTGTCTTGAGGCCGTGAAGGCGAAGAAGCCGATCCTCATTGAAAAACCAGTAGCGCCGACAGGCCGAGAAGCACGAATGATGGTGGCGGCAGCAGAAGAGGCAGGGCTCTTGCTGATGACCGCTCAGACCCTTCGCTTCGATTCGACAATTCTTGCTTTAAAAGAGCATTTGCCGGAGATCGGTCCGTTCCGATACGCCACCTTCACCAGCCGGATTGAAACAAAAGCCAGTGCCCATGTTCGGTCACCGATACCAGGTCAACGCGGGGCGCTCTTGGAATTCGGGATTCACCTTCTGGACTTGGTGTCCTTTCTCACCGGCGAGGAGATCGTCGCCGTCCGCTGCGAGTTGGATCGACTACCGGATGTGGCGCCGGACACGATGGCGCTCGTGCAGGTACAGACCGCCAGCAGCCTGCGATGCGTTCTGGACATTGCACGTGTTGGAGCCGGGAGGGTTGCGCGGACAGAGTGGGTGGGGACAAAGGGGCAGATTATGGCTGATTGGTTTCATCAACGAGTGAACGGCACCATCGGTGACATTGCTCCTCTCGAATGGGCCGTCCAACCGCAGCAGACGATTCTTGCCACGCTTCGTGCCTTCGTCCATGCCATTGAAACGAACTGCCCACCGCCTATCACCGGGCGCGATGGATGTCGGGCCGTCGAGGTGGCTGATGCCTGCTACCGTTCGGCAGAACTTGGCGGGGCAACTGTCAGCGTCTCTTCTCTCCGCTAGCGGGATGTTGAAAAAGTTTCTATTTTCACCCACCCAACCCCGGTGCGCCAAGACGCACCTTTCACCATGCAGCGCTCTCAGCTCATCGAAATCCTCAACGAAGCCCACACGGAAAAAGAGCTGTTCTGACAGCTCGGGGTTGGGTGGGTGAGAATCCTACGCCTCCGGTTTCGACTCGCCTGCGGCCTTGCTGGACAGACTTTTTGAGCATCCCGCGATGATACTGGCTTGTTATTCCTGAGAAACCAACCGCCGATTTCCAGAAGGTTCTCGAATATAGTTCTAAGTATCGGCGACGATGTGTGTGTCTGTTTCCTCAACCCCTTCGACTTGGTGAATCTTTGTGATGACCACATCCGAGAGGGCTCGTTCGTCCGCGACGGAAATGAAGAGAATAATATCCGGCCGTCCAAAGCAGGAATGGGCTTGTTCAACGCCGGTAAGCCGTTTGAGAACATGCAACACATCTTTTGTCCGCCCGGCTTTGACCTTGATGAGGATATAAGCTTTCGTTGCCATAGTGCCCTCCCTGTTGCGGTTATTGAGTCCAGCCAGGCATTTCCCGCCGTCGTTGTGCAAACACCTGGTGTATGTTCTGTCCCCGTTGAGTGAAAGTCCTGCGTGCCTTTTCCGTGAGTCCCATCAACCAATCGAAATCCGCCGTGTTGACGTTGAACTGGCGAAAGCCCGGCGCCAAACGATCTCGTTGATCGACCGCCATGGCCACCCACTGTTCACTGAGCGCTTCAAGCACATCCGATGTCCAACCCGTCGAACGGAACTGAGCGAGAGTTTCATCTGCGCTGCTTCTTCCCTGCGCAGCCAAAGCTTGAGTGAGAAATAACTGTACGGTTGGATCACTGCTCTTCAGAAACACCGATTGAAATTGAATGACGGCTTTGATGATACGATTGGCATCTGGGGTGCCTTCGGGGGGAAGTACATCGGCATCTTGCAGTGTGGCAAGGACTGCCATCGACGCTCCAACCGGTCCAGGCGGAGTGCTCGCACGTCCAGGTACTTGGGCCAAGACCAGACCGCTCAATCCCATGATGAGCCCACCGAGGATAAAACATAGCGACATTTGACCGGACAATTTCACCTGTGATGTGTGTTCTGGCAGACTCGATCGGAGGGAATGAGAAGGGACAGACATAAGGCTGGATTATACAGAAGGACAGGAGAGGGTACTAGCGTTCAGACTGGTGTGAAGACAACAGCAAAATACAACCAATTCCTGTCGCCTCCAACTGTTTCGGTTGAAACGATTCGTTACTGTTCCTATAATCCAGCAACCTCGTGCCCTGAACCAGAGCCACCCATGCTTGCAAAAGTTCTGAGTGCTGCACTCGTCGGTATCGATGCGCATCTGATCGACGTAGAAGTCGATATTGCGGGAGGGCTCCCACAGTTTTCAGTTGTCGGTCTCCCCGATGCCACGGTCCGAGAGAGTCGTGACCGAGTGCGTTCCGCGCTCAAGAATACAGGGTTCCATTTCCCGGCCAAGAAAATTACCGTGAACCTTGCTCCCGCGGGGATCAAGAAAGAAGGATCCGGCCTCGACTTGGCCATTGCTATTGGGATTCTCGTCGCGGAAGAAGTCATTCCACCTAAGAACGTACAAAGCCGCATCTGTGTCGGAGAACTCTCGTTGGACGGGCGCATCAAGGCGATTTCCGGCGCCTTATCTATTGGAATTGCCTGCCGGCCCGGCCATAGTCTGCTCTTGCCAGCTGAGAACAGCCAAGAAGCGGCTATGGTACAGGGTGTGACGGCCTATCCACTCCATACGCTCCCCGAGGCCGTGGGATTTCTTAATGGCACGGTTTTGCTAGATCCCACCCGCACAGACCGGGACCGATTTTTTACCACACGCCCGATGGAAGATGACGACTATGGCGATGTAAAGGGACAAGGCCATGCCAAGCGCGCTCTGGAGATTGCCGCAGCGGGAGGGCACAACCTCTTGATGGTGGGACCGCCAGGATCGGGCAAGACCATGTTGGCGAAACGTCTTCCAACGATTCTGTCACTCATGGAGCCGGAAGAAGCGATCGAAACAACCCGCATCCATAGCGTGTCAGGACAATTATCAGTCGATCATCCGCTGCTGACTGTTCGTCCCTTTCGGGCCCCGCACCACAGCATTTCCGATGCCGGACTCATCGGCGGCGGCACAATTCCCAAGCCTGGGGAAGTATCCTTGGCTCACAATGGCGTGTTGTTCCTGGATGAATCCCCTGAGTTCCGCCGTCCCGTTCTGGACGGATTGCGGCAACCGCTGGAAGACGGGCATGTGACTTTGACTAGGGCCAGCGGCTCGCTCCGTTACCCCGCGCGATTTATGTTGATCGCCGCAATGAATCCCTGTCCCTGCGGATATTACGGTGATCGCATGCGTGAGTGTGTCTGTACGCCCCAACAAATCCGCCGCTATCGAGCTAAGTTATCGGGACCGCTTCAAGACAGACTCGACATTCACATCGAAGTTCCCCCAGTCTCCGTGCGAGACTTGCACGATGATGGTCCTACGCCGGAAAGTTCCGCCACGATTCGATCGCGCGTACTGGCGGCACGAGATCGGCAACGAAATCGGTATCGTCAAGAGGGGATCCACTCAAATGCTCAGTTGAAGCCCCGGCTCCTGAAGCGGTACTGTGGTTTGGAGACTCAGGCTCAAGCGCTCTTAGAACGGGCGCTGAGCAAACTGGGATTATCTGCTAGGGCCCATGGACGCATCGTACGGGTGGCGAGAACCATTGCCGATCTCGCGGGCTCTGATAAGATTGAGCCGCTGCATGTCGCCGAAGCGATTCAATACCGCAGTCTCGACCGTCGAATGGAATTTTGAGGATTCCCAGTGTTGCCAAGTGTAAAAGTCTTTCTCTGGTGGTTCATTGTCGGCGCTACCATGGCGCTGGCCGTGATTATGCTGCAGGGTGGCATTCGCGAAGCCATGCAAGCGCAGGGGTCCGTGTGGGAACTCAAATTGGTCGAGTTGCTGACGACGATCTTGGGAGGGGGACTGCTCGGCGGTTGCATCGCATTGATTCTGGATCGTATCAAAAAGTCGTAGTGAGTCGTGCTCACATTATCATGAAATGAGGCCGTGCATGGACGTGGAAGTGGGTTCGAATCTGTACCGCAATACCGACGGGATGATTGAAATTGAAGGCGTCCCCCAGATTCAGGTGACACTCAAGCCGGCCACAGGCATGTTGCTTGTGAACTTTGCGCTGTTCGATATGGAAGGAAAAGTGACGGCGAAGCTCAACGACAGCACCCTGATGATCAACGAAAAGCGCGCCTACGAAATCACGAAGTCTCCGAAGAGTCTCCTGCTCACCCATCTGGCTTCAGGAACCGTCATCTTACAGATGGAGGTGAAGGCGCCCGACGTCGTGGCCTAGACGAAAGGGGAGTTCCATACGATCAAAGGCCATGTGATCCGGATCACTCCCACCGAATGGAACATCGACAAGCTCCGCGCCAGCGACACGACTCAAGATGCGAAAGGAGGGCCAGTCGCTCTCGGTTGAGAGCGAGGCCGGCTAGCCCGCGACCGTCGGCACTATGACGATGTGCCGATCTTTCAGCTCCACAGTCGCCGTATCTCCATCGCGCAATTCGCCCTTGACCAGCTGCCGTGCCATCGGCGTTTCGATTTCCTGCTGGATCAATCGCTTCAAGGGCCTCGCCCCAAAGACCGGATCGTAGCCCCGTTCGCCGAGATACCGTAAGGCCTCGGGCGTCACGGTGAGGGAGATTCGTCGTTCTGTCAAACGTGCCCGCAATCGCTCGAGTTGAATCTCCACGATCTTCGCGAGCTGTTCCGTCTCCAACGGATGGAACACCACGATTTCGTCGACACGGTTCAAGAATTCCGGACGGAAGTGTTCTCTTAATTCCGCCATCACGAGGGAACGGACCTCATCATAGGACGCGCGCCGTTGCTGTGCCTCAAGGATCTGTGGGCTGCCGATGTTCGACGTCATGATCAAGACCGTGTTTTTGAAATCGACGGTCCGGCCCTGAGAGTCCGTCAAACGTCCGTCGTCCAACACTTGGAGGAAGACATTGAAGACGTCGTGATGGGCTTTTTCGATCTCGTCGAACAGGATGACGGAGAACGGGTGCCGCCGGACGGCTTCCGTCAGTTGTCCGCCCTCGTCATAGCCAATGTAGCCGGGAGGGGCTCCGATCAGTCGGGCCACCGTGTGTTTCTCCATGTACTCGGACATATCGATCCGAATCAGGTTGGCCTCGTCATCGAAGAGTGTCGCGGCAAGAGCCCGGGCCAACTCGGTTTTTCCGACTCCGGTCGGGCCGAGAAAGAGAAACGAACCAATTGGACGATTCGGGTCTTTGATGCCGGAGCGCGCACGGAGGACTGCATCCGCGACCGCCTGTACCGCTTCATCCTGGCCGATCACTCGCTGATGGAGCAGCTCGTCCAGTTTTAAGAGTTTCTCCATTTCTCCTTCGACCAGCCGGGAGACGGGAATTCCCGTCCAGCGACTGACGACGGCTGCAATGTCGTCTTCATCGACTTCTTCTTTGAGCAACCGGCTTTCGCCCTGTTTCTTCCCCAGCTGTTGTTGCTCCAACGCCAGTTCCCGCTCAAGTCGAGGCAACTCGCCATATCGCAACTCCGCGACGCGATTGAGATCGTAGGCGCGTTCTGCGCGCTCAATCGCCTGTTTCACTTCTTCCATCGCTTCTCGAGTCTTGCGCAACCTGGACACGGAGGCTTTTTCAGAGTCCCATCGCGTCTTGAGCGCCTGCAGATCTCGTTGCTTCTCGCCTAACTCCAGCTCAAGGGTCGCCAGCCGCGCTTGACTGGCCTGATCTCGTTCTTTCCGCAAGGCCTCACGTTCGATCTCCAGCTGCATCACCTTTCGCGAAACTTCATCAAGCTCCGCCGGCAGACTATCGATTTCTGTACGCAGGCGGGCTGCCGATTCATCGATCAGATCGATGGCTTTGTCCGGGAGAAAGCGGTCGGCGATATACCGGTTTGAGAGTTTCGCGGCAGCGACCAGCGCGGCGTCTTTGATGCGCACGCCATGGTGCACCTCGTAGCGCTCCTTCAGTCCGCGCAAGATGGAGATCGTGTCC
>DATIQH010000161.1:0-4551 GCA_035471155.1 Nitrospiraceae bacterium
TGAGGCGCTTCACCTCTTGTATGTGAGGCGCCGAGAGTGTGGCCATGAGATTCTGTATCGGCGCCGCAATTTCCACAAGGCTCGTGTAGTACTCCTCGGCGGACGCATACGACCATTCCGCGAGAAATTCCTGGTCTGTCACATCGACCAATCCGGCCTGCTGCAGCATCCCGGCGAGATCGCCGGGCTTGGCTAGTCGAAAGATGCCGGGGGCAGCGGGGTCTGGTGGAGGCAGTTCGACCACCTTCTTTACCGCCTCCATCGAGAGGCTGATCGAGGGATTCTTTTCCGGCGCAGACCAGACGGCGGCCGCGACCCAACTTCCGGGCCTCAGCACACGCGCGATCTCAGCGGCGGCCTTCGGAATATTCGGCAAAAACATCAGGCAGAAGCGGCTTGTGACGGCATCGAACGAGTCAGCCTCAAATGGAAGCGCAGTCACGTCGCCCGTACGGAACGTCACGTTCGCAAGGCCCAACGCCATCGCCTTGCGCCGCGCGACGGTGAGCATCTGCTCGGCGAGATCCAGCCCGATCACGCTTCCACTCGGCCCAACAGTTTGTGCGCCGAGCAGTGCGGGGTAGCCGGTGCCCGAACCGAGATCGAGCACGCGCATGCCGAATCGCAGCCGCGCATCGGCCACGAGCCGGTGATTGAAAAACGCCATCTGCTCGTCGAAGAATCGATCCCACTTCTCCCAGCCCCCGGCAACGCGGTTCCAGTCCTGCCGTTGGCCTTCGATGATCTGCTCCGGTGTCTGTCCCATCATCTCTTTCCTTTCGGCAGGCTACTTGATTGTTTGCAACGTGTCGCGCAGTTCCTTCAACTCGGCGCTCAAGAGATCGAGGTGCAGGTCGCGCTGTGGCTGGTCGCCCTTGAATTTCCAGAGCCGCTTGAAGATGGCCGTCAATTCCTTCTTGTGCGTCACGGCTAAGTCGTAGACAGGTGTCTTGGCCTGAGCATCCGTCACACCGCAGAACGCATCATTGAGCGCATGGAACTGATTATGCAGATCATCGAAGGCAGTATCGACGCCCTTTCCGCCCTTGGCCTTGGTCGCCGTGGTCTCCATCATCGTGGTGAGGTTGATCATCGTCTCAACGCCGCTCGCGCCTTTGGCTTGTGTCGCGTAATCGCCTGCGCGGGGATAGAAGAGATAGCTGCAGCCGGAGAGCCCGACCAGCAGCATTGAGAGAGCGAACAGTCCAATTGCACGTGTCATAAATGTCTCCTTTGTGGAATGTGTTGCGTGCGTAGTCAAGCAGGTTGACTTGCTGAGGTCAACCTCGTTGCCGATCAGCCTAATCTCGGACCGGATCATCTCGTAGGATTCTGGATAATTCGGAAAATGGTCCGTTGCTGTTTGCTGATCACAACGGATCAGCTCCGAACGGGTGGTCGATCACAAACTTCCAGCCGCCGTCAGGCTGGCGCCGCGCCACATCGGTGCTTTCATGCGCCATCTGCAGAGGGGAGCCGTCCGGGCCAGTGCCGGTCAGCCGCCATGCCGTTCGTAAGAGCGCCACGTCACCTGCTTGCACTCTCGCTTTGGTCTGAAAGCTGATTTTTGGTTGCAGCGCCAGATAGGAATGGAGCGCCTGGCGAATGGCCGCCTTCCCGTGAGCTGGCTGCTCGCGCAGTTGAGGAATCAGGCACGCGGTGTCCTCATACAGTGCGAGGAGGGAATCGAGATCACCTCGATTCATCGCCTCACAGAACACCGTCATGATGGTTTCAGGTGTGTGCGCAGTTTTAGTCTCCGTTGTCATAAAAATTCTCCTCTGGTGGACGTGCGAAGATGTCCAAGTGTCGCTTGACGGAATCCTCTCTTGCTTCGCTATCCACTCACCCTGCCATCACTCCCCCGTCCACAGCCAAGATGCTCCCGGTCGTCCAGCGCGACTCGTCGGAGGCAAAATAGATCGCAGCTTCGGCGACTTCTTCCGGTTCCCCCAGGCGACCCATCGGATGGATGCCTTCGAATAACGCTTTAGCCTTCGGGTCCTTCAGCATCTCCCGGACCGGTGAGGTCAGTACGCCCGCGGGACAGATGCAGTTGCAACGGATGCCCTGCTTTGCATACTCGACCGCTACTGATTTGGTCAGCATGTTCACGCCCGCTTTTGCCGCCTGGTACGCATGGGCCTGAAAGAAGGGGATGGCTTTCATTCCCGCGACCGTTGACACGTTCAGAATCGAGCCCTCGCCCTGCTTTAACATCAGCGGGATCGTGGCACGCATGAAACGGAATGTCCCTTTCAAGAACAGGTCGAGCGTCTCGTCCCAAATCTGGTCGCTGGTTTCATGCAGTGGCCCGACATGGAACAGGTTGCCGGCGTTGTTCACGAGCACGTCGAGCCGGCCAAATGTCTTAAGGGTCGTGGTGACCGCTTCCTGGACGTCGGCTTCATCGGTCACGCTGCCTGGTAAGGCCAGCGCCTTGCCACCGTTGCGTTCAATGTCTTTCACGACCCGTTCTAATTCCTCTTTCCGGCGGCCCGTGATCGCGACCTTCGCGCCTTCCCGCGCAAATGCTCTGGCAATCGCTTCTCCGATACCGGTCCCGCCTCCTGTGACAAGAGCTACTTTATTTCCGAGTCTCATGGGTCCTCCTTCTTGAATGAATGGTGCTGAGTTTGTTCGCGGAATCATGCCGTGCTGGAGTGAATGGCGAAGAGTTTCTGCCGACCGAACGGATCCGGCTCGGTCTTGTGGGCGGTTTGATGATGAGACACGATCACAGAGTCGACGATCGCGCCGCAATTGAGACAGCGCCAGGCTGAGACTTCAAATCCCGCAGAGCCGAATTCAAGATCGTCATATCGCTCTCGAACCATCAATCCATCGCAACGTTGGCATGTCATATGGCGTCTCCTTTCCGGGATGACCTCTGTCGTTCCAAGTGTTGAACGAACGTTCCATAATAGGTCAAAAAATATCGGCTCAGTCTAAGAGCGAAAGCGCCGTTTCCGCCGTTTGTTTCACGACGTCAGCTGGTGTTCCCGCCTTAATCATCACAATGGCTCCTTGCATCATCGTCGTAAGAAAGCGCGCCAGCGTCCGAGGATCTTTATGATCGCTCAACTCGCCCTGTTGTTTCGCTCGGGCCAAGACTCGAAAGAATGTGTCTTCAGCCGTCTTCAGGACCTGGCGGAGCCTGCCTGCGATTTCTTCCTCGTGTGGAGACAGTTCCATCACTGTGTTCGCGATCAGGCAGCCGCGCCGTTGTGGGTCGGCCAAGGCTCCCTCGATCATGCCCTCGATGAACCGGCGCAAGGTCGGGAGTGCCGGGCCTGGTTGATCAAGGAGGGCGAACTTCTCGCCGACGAATCCGTGGCAGTATCGGTCGATCACTTTTAAGAACAGGTGGCGTTTATCGCCGAAGGTACCGTAGAGCGAACCGCGATTCAGATTCATCGCCTCCAACAAATCTTCCATCGACGTGGCTTCATACCCCTTGTGCCAGAAGACCTGCATGGCCTTCTCGATCGCGTCGTCTGGATTGAATTCTTTCGGGCGAGGCATCCTGGCTCTCCTAATATTCCTGACTCGTCGGGCAAGGTAGCATATACTGGAACGATCGGTCAATAAATGAAAACTCCTCGTTCCTTCTGGCTGGATGGTGCCTCTAGGGGTATGAATTGTGGCATGGGTACCATCTATTATCCCCCTGTTGGGTCACTGTACAATAACTCCGGCAATGTATTAGAACGTATCACACACTTGAGGGAAGGATCTCAGTAGTAAGGAAGACATATGTGTGTGTGACAGCGCCGGGAATTCAATGAAGCAAATCATCGAATACATACGGGAATGTAGCAAGGCACTGCTGCAAAAAGTTGGCACGCAGGCTGCTGAGCCCCCTCGCGATGAAACCCAGCAGCAGAGTGAAAAACCTCTTCGAACCGAACGTCGGCGGGAAACACGAAGCCCAAGGATCAGTCCTTGTACCTATGGTTTGACTCGCTCGGTAGATCAAGAAGGCACGATCCTCGAAGAGGGACAAGGCACAGCGGTGAACGACAGTTCAACTGGTTTGCGACTCCTGCTCAGCATTGCTCCGCCCAAAGGGCAGATTTTGGAGGTTCAAACCAGCCATTCGACGCGCGGGAGTGCAACCTGTCTCGTAGAAGTGTGTTGGACGAAACCGCTGCGAGAAGATGCGGAAGGAGCGCTGTACCTCGTCGGTTGCCGCCTGAATTTCGATTCCACGCACGCTGAGGCCATTTAGCGTAACGCGTATTCCTCACGGTGATCCTCTTCATTCCCATCGCTCTTCTGCTCGAGGTGCAGTTATTCGTCAATCGAGAAGCGCACCGGCTTCATGCGAGACGAGTCATTGACGATCTTTCATTGTCCAATATTCTACGTTACTATTCCGGCATTGTTGTCAACACCGTCGCGCTCCCGCCGCCGCCGGTCGGCGGTCCCTACACCGTAGTCCTCGACGGACCACAGCGCGTCGAACTCCGCGACGTGCTGGTGGGCGATGTCTGGCTGTGCGGCGGGCAGTCCAACATGGGGGTGGGCTTGAAGCAGGCGCGCAACGGC
>DATIQH010000162.1:0-3392 GCA_035471155.1 Nitrospiraceae bacterium
GTGCTCTGGCCGTGTCGCATGGGACGATATCCGAAGGCGGGGTAGGAGACGCATGGGACACCTCCGGGATGGGTTGGATGATGAAAGTTTTATAGCCGAAATCACTCCAACAATGATCGACGCTGGAGTGGATGCGTTGGACTTCTTCGATTCTGAAACAGGGGATAAAGAAGAAGTGGCTGTGAAAGTCTACCGAACTATGGAGGCGGCGCGCCGATCTGGACCCTAAACTTGTCGAGATTCACATTTAGTTTTCGTATTCGCGCAGCCAGTTCAATTAAGTCTTGGAGAGTGATGACTTCTCGCCTAAGAAGATCTGTGTGGTCAGTATCTTTCAGGAAGAATACCTTCCAGGTTTTCTTTTCGTTGGGCATGCGTCCCCATAACCCATGGACAAAAGTATTGTGTCTTCCCCGCAAGGTCTCGGCTTCACGGCGTAATACTCGCATGCTGTCTGTGATGGCTGGACTGGGCACATGCTTTTCCGCTGTTAGCTTAAAGACGCGGAGCCTCTCTACGGAGCTCATTCGATAGGTAAACAGACGACCCACTCTCGGATCTTTGATCTTATGGAAATGCCAGATGATGCTTGAAAGAAGTGCTTCCGTGAGATTCCATCCGGCTACTAATTGACCTAAGGGCTTGTAGTATCGAGGAGGAATATCGCGCGGGTGAATGTGGCCGGCCATCTACATCCTAGTTTGAACCGTGTTTCATCACTTCCTCTTTGGACTTCTCCGGCAAGCTTTTGAGCAGATCGCGGAGGGCTTCTTAATTGTGCCGGGTGAAATAGAGAGCGACCGCGACCACGGCGAGCAGGAGCCCGTAGCTCAGAACGCTAATAATAATGCTTCGCCATCGCTCATTCACTCTGTACGTTTCCGCCCACACAGACGAGAAGCGAGCATAGATTACTTCCCTTTCGGCAGGAGGCCCTTCTTCTCTAGGTCTAGGAGGTGCTCATCTAGGGCTTGCAGCACGAGCGCCTTAATCGATGTCCCCTCCACGGCGGCTGCAATTTTCGCCCGCTTCATAAGGTCTCGCGGGATATTCCGAAAAATCCAGGCTCCGCCATCTGACGCGATCTTCTTAGGCTTAAGCATACGCGAAGATAACATGAGCATCTGTCACTTGACAGCATATGATATGTACGCATATCAGGATAATCATATTAGGAGATCACCCATGAAGATGATTCGAGTATGAATTCAAATTTCTCGGCCCTTCAAGGCCAAACTCGACGCCCAGCGCAAACGTGGCACGAGCGCAGCTGGGTTGATTCGGCATTTACTAGAGCAGCATTTCAAAGGCAAGAAGTCGGCGTAACGCCATGTCCAAGGAGGGCGTCATGAGAGTCCATCCCCGGCATCGTGGAGACTGTGCGGAATTTTTCCAGGCCCCGCAGCACACCGCACGCATTCAGTTGGACGGACCCGTGGCCGTGATCAGCGCCATCGAGCAGGCGGCAGCCCGGACCGGGCGCACGTGGTCTGATCAATTCACTTACGTGCTGGGAATTTGTCTCGGGAAGCACCTGCCCTACTTCAACGATGAGCGCGGGGTAGAGGACTGGCGCATGCTGCTGAGTCCGTGCCGGTTTCGGTTCAGTGAGGCCGAGGCCTGGAGCTCATGGATGTGCCTCTGGCGGACGACGCCTCAAATACCGGTGGAATCATGACCGTCGCCGAACTTATCAACACCTATCGATTGATGCACCGCACCGAACGACGGCGGGAAGACGTGAGACATGCGCTGGTGGGTGGAGCAGGTCGGCACGCTGCCACGAGGCTGTCGATTTTAAATTTTTCGGCAAGTACGAGGCTGGGCTTTGTGACTCAACACAGGACCCATTATTTTTTAGCCGCGCCTCGTAGGCCCCAGCATGTGTCTGGTGCTCACGTCACCCATGCGGTAACTACTCGCAATACTCTCTGTCCCCGCCTGGTGGACGGGAGGTGCAGCATGTTGGCGCACCGCGGCAGCGCGAAGCACTGCTTGCCCGTCCTGGAGCCCCAGCGCATATCGCTCGAACATTCTGGGCGGACCCTGCTGATACACAGTCGTGTGATCTCGATGGAGGAGCGCATCCTTGAGCCCCTCCGCTTCGGCGCGCCATCCCGCGATTTCCAACAACTCCCACGATTCCATGCTCTGCCGTCGACACCAGACAATGCGCGCTGTGATGGATGTGTTTGTATCGACCATGGTAGTCCTCCTTCGGTAGACCGTAGCAACGCTGAGGTGCGGCCCGTCTGCCTTGTCGCCACCGTTCCTGTGGCGGTCACAGGAATGGTCCCTGTCACGTTCCGAGCTAAAAGGCAAGGAGGATGCCAAGGGATCAACCCATCGGTTCCAATGCCACGTGTTCCATATGTTCCAAGCAGTTGTAGCGCCTCGATGGTTCGTCATCAAGGCGAGGATCGGATCTCTAAGGAAGGCGGGGTGGCAATGTGCAGGATTAAGCATCCAGCCAAGACAGTGTTCATTTGCAGAGAGAGCCCACGATCACCTGGCCCATACCGCGATCTATGCGAGACTGAATACCAAGGCGGTGGATCGGGCGTTGCAAGCGCAAGCCGATCGGTTATGCGGTACGAAGCAGGGGCTCGTCGTGCTCCCGGCGTTGACGCAGGAATTGCAGCCCGCGGCGTAGACTTCAGCGAGTCTAGGGAATTTCCTAGTAGCACCTATTTGGGCGGACGGTAGGATGACGATGGCGTCAAAGAAACCGCGATGGAACCACGGCCTAAGCCACGTTAGCCACGTGGGACATGCTTCGCCTGGGGACTATCACGGAATCGCCCAAAGGCTCGATGCTTGGCGGCATCGGGCCTTTGTTGTGTCTAGAGCGAAGAACTCAGCGAGTGCATGCTTACCCAGAGTGAATGGACGAACAGAGAAATGACGCAGCTAGACCGGCTTCAATTTACTGAGCAGTTCACTGCCGCTTAACTGGATAAGGTCTCGATCGTCAGGGGTGAGCGTGCCCCCGGTGTCCAACTTGGCGTGAATAGCTTCGCAGGTGCGGACGAACTTCGTCGTCTCTTCGCAAATCTTAATCATGGTGGGCTCTCCATACGAACAGGGAGACAAGGAGTGCGGGAGGGATATGTAGTCTGACAGCGCCCCACGGGGAAAGATATCGGACATGTTTACTAAGGAGTTCTTATACGAAGGGAGGATTCTATGGGCATGCTCTACAAACGCGGCGAGGTGTTCTGGATCAAATACTATTCCTCAGGGAAGCCGATCCGGGAAAGCACACGGACAACCAAACAGAAAGAGGCGGAACGGATTCTAAAAGATCGGGATGGCCGCGTGGCCATGGGCGCACCGATCCTGCCGAAAGTGCACAAGACTACCGTGTGCGAAATGCTGGCCGATCTCAAGGC
>DATIQH010000163.1:0-4077 GCA_035471155.1 Nitrospiraceae bacterium
ACGAGCCGTGGCTCTGCCCTGTGACGTGAAGGCCGATCAGGTGAAGGCCTCTTTTAAGAATGGGGTACCGGAGGTCTGTATGCCCAAGACCGAAGAGGCCAAGAAAAAAGCCGTCACGGTCAAGATCGATGAGGGACGAGACAGTCGATACCAAGGTTGATAGAAACTCTTGCCGCCGACGGGCGAACAACGATGAGGGTCTCATTCCGTCCTCCCTTCAGACCTACGCGAAGGTTCGCCGTTTATTCAGCGGCTTGGTGCGCGCCATTTATCGAATCGAGGTGGTCGGCGCCGATCGCCTACCCGCCACCGGGCCTGTGGTCGTCGCATCGAATCACGAGTCGTGGATCGACGGAATCGTCCTCGGAGCGGCGATCCCACGGGAACTGCGTTTTGTCGCAAAGGCGGAACTCTGGCGATCCCGCCTGCTTGCATGGATGCTCGACGGGCTCGGCGCGATCCCGATTGAGCGTGGCCGCAGCGACTATCTCGCCGCTACGCGGGTGCTGCAGGCGCTTGAGGCAGGACAGGCGGTCGCGATCTTCCCGCAGGGCGCCGTCCGGAGCGGCCATGTGTGGAAGCAGGGCGCCGCGCATGCAGCGCTCGTGACGGGTGCGCCGCTTGTACCGGTCCGCCTCATCGGTACGGCACGCGCCCTCTCACGCGGCAAAATCGGCTTCCCGCGGTTGCGCGTCGTCATCGGAGAACCAATCGAAGTCGCGCATGAGGCAGAAGAACCGGTTGCGGCGACGAAGCTGACCGAGCGGTTACGCGTCGCCGTCGAATCCCTGGCCTAGCGGATTCAAACGGAACTATCTCGATCGGGTGTGCCTTAAAATGTTGGAAGACTCGATGGGGCAAGACTGTTCGAGCATGAACTCCACGATCCGATTCTCCGCCCAGTACGGATCTTCTCCGTTGGGCGTCCAGTGAAAGAACCCGCAGTGGCCTCCGTGGCGAGGGGCGATCACTCGAATCTTCGGATGGTGCTGAATCAGCGGCACTGTAAACATGGAGTAGGGAATGAAGGGGTCGTCTTGCGCCGTGATGATGAGGGTGGGAACGGCGATGGAGTCGAGTACATGGCCTGCGCCTGAGCGGTCGTAGTAGTCGGCGCCGCTGGCATACCCTCCGTCCGGAGCTGTGTAGCGGTCGTCGAATTCGCTGAGAATGCGAATGCGGTCAAGTCCGGTGAGATTCCATTTGCCGGGAAAGAGCCTCGCTTTCCGCCGCATGCGCCTTTTGAGTTGGGTCAAAAAGTGATAGTGATAGACCCAGTTCTGAGGCGCTTCCAACGCCTTGGCGCATTGCATCGGATCGATCGTCGGGCAGACCGCGACCGCGCCGGCCAATGCTGCTTCTGACGAGCCGGCCTCTCCGGCCGCTTTCAGGACAAGATTCCCTCCCAACGAATAGCCGACAAGCCAGATGCGAGTGAGTCCGTCCACGCGCGACAACTCATGGACGATGGCCCGATAGTCCTGACTCAAGCCGCTGTTGTACAGCGTCGGCGTGAGGTGTTCAGTCCCGCCGCACGTACGCTGATTCATCCTGATGACATTGAATCCTGCGCGATAGGCTTTCGAAGCGATACCCCGCATATAGTGAGACTCACTGGAACCCTCAAGACCATGCACGAGTACTACGGTCTGGCATGCGGTGCGGTGCGGCTGCCAGTGGCAGAAGCCGAGCAACTGGGTGTGAGACTCTGTGGTGAAGAGCCGAGACTCGGTCGGAACTCTGGTAAGGAGCCCTCGGCGAGGCCAACGACCCGGAAGCACTGTCATGACATGTGGATTGCGGAGCAAGGCCGCCGGTGCAAAATTCTGCCGATCTTGTAGCATACCGCTCATCATAACGAAAAATTCCATGGCTTCGCAGCATAAATCGACAGCCCGCATTAGGCATAATGGTTCGTCGAGAATTTGCCCAAGCGCGCGTTCCTCATAAATCGTATCTCATTATTCATGCGAGACTTGTGAGTGAAGCGGTCCGAGCTACATGGTGGAAAATTTGAGGCCCGAAGTTCGGGAATTTCGGAACTTCGAGCCGCAGACCTTACGTCGTGCATGTCTCGTCCTTCACGCGCAATAGACTGGCTAGAAGTATTTCGCTTTGACCAAGTCACAGATCTGGCGCGCTGCGTCGCTTGAGGAAGTGGTGGTGGTATCGATTCTGAGATCCGAATTGATGGGTGCTTCGTAGGGCGATTGGAGGCCGGGAACAGTTTGAGATTTTCCCGACTGGCCCTTTCGGTAGGTTCCTTTTCTGTCCCGCTCCATGCAGATCGCAAGAGGACATTCGACGGCAATCTCGATAAAACGAGGAATCACGGACCTCGCAAAGTCTCGGTAGGCCCGCCGGCTTGCCGTCGCGTCGAAAACCACGGTCACATCATGTTCTACGAGCTTCTGTCCGGTGAATACCATGGCGCGGTAGAAGAGATCCCGCTCCGCTTCTGAGTAGGTCGGTATAGGCGTAATCACCCGCCGGACCTCATCGGATTCCAATACCTCGACCGTCAATCCGAGCCCTTCGAGCCGCGGCTTCAGGACAGAGACAATTGTGCTCTTACCCGAGGCCGGCAAGCCGGTGATCCACATGGCGAAGGCCGTTGAAGTCATGGATGAATCATTGACGATTTGATCAAAGGAGAAACGACTCAAGCCCAATTGTTCACTCACTCCCGGCAATATTCGTTTACCCGTGACGGGTCGAATTTCGGCTCATCCAGCACATGCTCGATAAATCGGAAGATGGTCCTGCGCACGCCGGTTGACAACTTGGGGTACCACAGAGGGCTCGCCAAGACTAACCCTCGAAACGCAAAAAATGGGGCGGCCGACTCTGTGACCGCATCATCGTGGCTGGCCTCCAGATAGGTGTCCCAAAAGAGCCGGAACAGCACTTCCAACGATCCCTGCAAAGTGCCCCAGCGACAGAGTGAGAAAAACAGATAGTTGATCGTCATCGAGGTCACGTCGTCCGCCGGTTCCCCCCACTCCCCTCGTGACCGGTCGAGCACGGAAAAATCCGTTCCTTTCCGGAACAAGACATTCCAGGGATGAAAATCTCCATGCACTTGCGACAGACGCTGACTCTCCCCGTGCAAACGCCAGCGCCACCGGTTGCAGGCCTCTTCGATCCCGCGCAAGAGATCCGCCGTGATGAATTTGTAGCGGTCTGGGTAACTGTCGGTCAACCCCATAATGCACTCGCCGTGGCCGATCAACTCCCTGAGCCGACGCCGATACAGAGCCGGATCGCGCCGCTTTCTGGCATGGATCTCCGCCAGGTAACGCGCCAGGGCTATCGTCCGTTCTCGATCCTGTTTCCGGAACTTTCCGCCTTTGGCCAATCGTTCCAAGTCAAGATGATAACTCCTCCCCTTCGTCCATTGGGTAAGGACAAAGAATTCCTTTGCCAGAGCGACGGACATGAGTTCTTGATCAGACGTAAAGGCGCCGACGTCGAGCGCCTTCACGTGGCGCGGCAGCCGGCCATAGGAGTCATAATCCCAAAGTATTGCCTGGGCCTGATCCGCTGGATGCTCATGACCGAAAGGGCTCGGTTTCATGGTTTCAAGTACGGCCGACTGTACGCGGCGGCCAACACGGAAGGTCAACTTGACCGGCGTCCCATAGCCGTACCGTTTCTGCGCCCCTTTAGAACTGGCCTTACCGATCACCTCGTACGATACTGCCGTCACATCGGGACCGAAACGAGATCGAAGATACTGTTCAAGAAAATGCTTCTTCAGCGTTGGCATACAAGCTGAGTCACGCAAGTCACGTTCCTGCACAAAATGAAGAAACGAGCGTTAAGAGGTTGCTCAAATTCAGCCCTCATGCCACTGGCCCCACGCCTCTTTCCTGTTCTCTCACTGGCGCATTGAGCTTCACTGTCAGGAGCGCCACTGAGGAATAATGCGCCACTTCGATGAGGCGAGAAGCGAGCGACGAGGGTAAGAGCGAGAAATATCAGCCACCAAGCCTCCGATCGAGAGCGGCACATCGTTTGCTGATATCAACCACCGGAGGATTACGATCAACGCCATAGGGAGGCCGCAAGGAAAAC
>DATIQH010000164.1:0-9334 GCA_035471155.1 Nitrospiraceae bacterium
GCCAAGAACCAAACCGTGGTGATGAAGCCAGAGCCCGAGGAGCGCCAGTAAGTCATGATCCAGCAGGAAACCCGGCTGAAAGTGGCCGACAGAACTGTACACTCACTCTCTCGAATTCTTCATCTGAAAATCAGCGGTCTCGATCCTGTGACGCGGCTCAACATCCTGTGCCACCCGCGCGGTAGTCAATGTACGTCACGCCATTGTCTCCAAACCCTGTCCCAGTTCGCCTGTTCGCAGGCCCACAAGCACGAGCCTCTGTTCGTCGGCTGCCACACCAATTCTCTCGCGAGATGCACGTAGAGCCCCTCGTCGGACACTCTTCCGGTAAACCACACCCCTCCGTCACGATCGGTTCGTAATACCGTACTGCCTTCCAACCCATAGGCATTGAGCACGGCAGCGGCCGGGTGTCTATAGGGATTATGGCGCCCTGCCGAAAATACGGCGTACTGAGGATGTACTGATGCCAACCAGTCACGGTTCAACGAACTCACTGCCCCGTGATGAGGCACCTTGAGGACTTCAATCGGCCCCGGAGACATGGAGTCGGTCATCCGTGACAAACCGTCCCGTTCGACATCGGCTGCGAAGAGTGTCGTATGAGCACCACAGGTCAGACGCGTGACTACTGAACGATTGTTCAACATATGCCCGCCCACATGACCATCATGATGGAGCATCACAGCAAGTGACTCGTCAGCAGGCGGGTTGAGAACCGCCAGCCTACAGGGACCGGACGACACAATCTCCTGCCCTTCTCTAGCCTCCTCTTCTTGTAATCCTTGAAAGACCAATGATTGTTGTAGGCGTCGATAGAATAGCTCTTCGCGAGTTTCTCCCGACCCCCAATAGCGTTTGACGATGAAATGGCCAAGCACCCAGGCCAGACCTCCCACATGATCGAGTTGGGGATGTGTGCCAATGACATGGTCGATGGTATGGATTCCCCTGTTCCAAAGAAACGGCGCCACAACCCCACGGCCCATGTCAAATCGCTCATACGTCGCTCCTCCGTCGATCAACACCACCTGTCCATCAGGGAACTCAATGACGGCACTATCGCCTTGCCCGACATCCAGAAATGTGATTCGGAACTGGTCCCCATCGAGGAATGTCCGTGGAGACCAGGCCCACCACAGCAATATCAATACGACCCCGGTTCCTGCCGCCCACTGAAACAGCCTGCCGCCCACCCGCTGCCACAGCAATCCAAGGCAGCAATAAAACGCGATCATGGCGAGAGTCGAAGGAGCCGCGACATGCCATTCCCCTCCCGGTAGCATCGATACCAGACGAACCGCGGCCACAAAGTGTTCCAGGAGCCACTGATTCAGCGAAGCCAGAGGCAGCATGGTTCCTCCAACTATGACCTCCCAGATTCCGATGCCGAGTCCGAGGGGAACTAGCAGGATCCCCATCACGGGAACGGCCACTACATTGGTAAACAGACCGAGCCATGGAAATTGATTGAAATAGTACGCAACGAGAGGAAGAGTGACCAGAGTGACAACCCCGCTCATGACCACAGAGTCTTTCCCCCATCGAACATAGGTTCTCAGGAGCGACGGCTCGCTCTGCAGTTGCTCCGGCTCCGCGGCGGCAGGCCAAGAAAGCCATCCAGCAATGGCCAATACGGATAAGAAAGAGAGCTGAAATGAGATATCGAACAACGCCTGAGGATCATGCAGCAAGATCCCCACTGCGGCTGCTGAGAGGGCGTGAAACAAATGGCGTTCCTGACCGAGCCAAACCGCACTCAGCCCCACTGCCACCATCAGTAACGATCGTATCGTGGCGAGCTCAGCCCCGGCCAAACATGCGTAGCCCGCGACAGGCAAAAGTGTGCAGATAACAGCCACGCGAGTCGGCGTAATTTTCCTCGATAGAGCAAGAAGCCAGCCGGAAGGCAATCGTCGCGTCGCCCATCTGACGACCACGAAGATTACGAGCGCGACAAGGCCCAAGTGACTCCCTGAAATAGAAAGAAGATGGACTGTCCCGGTCACCATGAACTGATCCCGCAGATCTGGATCTAAATATCCTCGATCACCGATGACGATCCCCAAATACAGTCCCAGTGCCGGCTGGGAAATGGTTTGCACCGCAGCGAGACGGATGCTGCTCCTCCACCGATCGAATTGATTCCAGATTGCCCACCAGGCATGAGCACGCCCAGACTCAAGAAACTGCACTGCCTCAGATCCGCTCGCAGTGGCAACCGCATCAATTCCTTGCCGCTCAAGATACGCCGCGTAATCGAATCCACCAGGATTCAGTGACCCGCTCGGACGGCGCAACAATGCACGGAAGCCCACCCGATCGCCTTGAAAAAACACTCGATCAGGCATGCGCCAGGTCAGTCGAACATGTCGGGACGCTCCTGATGCATCAATGGGATCGTCCGACCTGACGATCATGATCAGTCGATCTGGCGCCTGCTGCACAGGGGCCACGATACGACCGGTCACCTCAATCGCGGCATCGGACGAGTGCTCGGATACCGGGTCATGGGCAGTCAGGTTGACTGCCACCGCCCAATAGACGACTCCCGCTAACAGTACACCGTAAAGCCACGTCGCCTGACGGACAGAGACTCGGTAAAATCGTTCAAGAATTACGGCGCCTAGCGCAACGAGGAGAAGCAGGGCTGAGGTGGAAAGTGGGAAATAGGAGATTTGCGATCCGATGAAGAGCCCGGCAATGAAGGCAACGGTGAGGGACGGCAGCATGAGCTTCCCTCACTCTTGAGCGAGGACCTTAACCTAGATGGGTCTTAACGATATCGGCAAGTCGATTGGCCACTTCACGAATCTGATCATCAGACTCACCCTCGACCATCACGCGCAAAAGCGGCTCGGTCCCGGAGTAACGCACCAACACGCGTCCGCTGCCATTGAGACGCTGTTCACTATCATGAATCGCGCGTTGAAGTTCTGGAACCGTGTCGAGGTTCGGCTTCTTCGTCACATGCACATTGAGCAATACTTGCGGCACCGCAGTCATGGCCTTGGCCAACTCAGACAAGGGTTTCCCTGTGCGCTTCATCAGCGACAAGACTTGCAACGCAGAAATCAAACCGTCACCGGTCGTATTATGATCCAGGAAAATAAAATGGCCCGATTGCTCTCCTCCAAAGTTATAGCCATCGGCCGACATCCGTTCGAGCAAATACCTATCGCCGACGGAAGTCCGCGCGAGGACGATACCCGCTTTTGTCATCGCCAGCTCTAATCCAAAGTTGCTCATGACAGTCCCTACAACCGTCTGCTTCGCCAGTTGCCCTTGACGATGAAGGTCGAGCGCCAACATCGCCATAATATGATCACCATCCACAACCAGCCCTTGTTCGCAGACAAAGATGGCGCGATCGGCATCCCCGTCCAGAGCCACTCCGAGATGAGCTCCCTGCTCGCGGACGGCCTTCTGCAGCATTTCAGGATGGACCGCGCCACAGTCTGCATTGATATTCATCCCGTCGGGCTTATTGGCAATCACTTCGACTTTTGCCCCGAGTTCACGCAACACCGTCGGTGCAACCTTGTAGGCTGCGCCATTGGCGCAATCGACCACAATTTTCATCCCCTGGAAATCCAGCTCTTTTGGGAGAGATCGTTTCACAAACTCAATATACCGCCCATCGGCATCGTCGATTCGATAGGCTTTCCCAATAGCATCGGCCGTCGGTCTCAGATGGGCAATTTCATCCGAAACGATCAGTCCCTCAATACGAGCTTCCATTTCATCGGGCAACTTAAACCCATCGTTGGAAAAAAACTTGATGCCGTTGTCCTGGTAAGGGTTATGCGAAGCCGAGATCATCACCCCCGCATCAGCCCGAAGACTTCGCGTCAAGAATGCAATCGCCGGCGTCGGCAATGGACCGACCAGGAGGACATCCACGCCCATCGAGCAAATCCCGGAGGTCAACGCCGACTCCAGCATATAGCCGGAGATGCGGGTGTCTTTGCCGATCACGATCTGGTGGCGCCCTGTCCGGCGTATAAACAAATGCGCGGCGGCTCGCCCCAACTGCATGGCGATTTCACTGGTCATCGGATCGAGGTTGGCCACCCCGCGAACCCCGTCAGTGCCGAATAATTTACGCATGGTGTGCTTTCATGAGTTCAGCCGTCCGCTGACTGATCGCTGCTGTCACTTTCACCACATCCTTCATGGCCTTCACATCGTGAACACGAATGATTCCAGCCCCACGATCCACTGCCATCGCCACTGCTGCGGCCGTCGCCCACTGTCGCTCTTGCACTGGACGGTCTACGAGTTGTCCCAGGAATGCCTTTTGTGAGACACCGACCAGCAGGGGACTGTCAAATTGCAAGAACCGGCGCAATTGGGCTAACAACACAAGATTATGTGCCAGCAGCTTACCAAATCCAATCCCTGGATCAAGGATGATCTGTCTTCGCACAATGCCATGTGCCGTTGCAAAACGGATCCGTTCCTCAAAAAATGCCGAGACTTCCTCAACCACATCGTCGTAGTGGGGAGCTTGCTGCATCGTACGCGGCGTCCCCTGCATGTGCATCAGAACGATTGCAGCTCCAGATTGGGCGACCACATCGACCATGGCAGAGTCTCCTCGCAAAGCCGTCACATCGTTCACGAGAACCGCCCCTGCATCGAGGGCCGCACGTGCGACAGAGGCCTTCGAGGTATCAATTGAAATTGGTACAGTGACGGCCTTCGCGACTGCGGTCACAACGGGAATTGCACGACGATGTTCTTCTGCTTCGCTCACGACATCGGCGCCAGGACGTGTCGACTCTGCGCCAATATCCAGCAGATCCGCCCCCTCTTCCACTAACCGAACCGCATGGGCCGCAGCGGCTGCTGCGTCAAAATAGCGCCCACCGTCGAAGAATGAATCCGGCGTCACATTCACGACACCCATAATAAGTGGCCGGTCCGAGAATTCAATCAGCCGATCTTTGGCCTGTCGTGTCAATGCCTTCAATTCTCTCACCAAATAACAGTGCCTCCGTGCAATGGCCTAAAGCAACCGCAAAATACGCGGCCGCATAGGACACATGTGATAATACACCGGCCACGAGAAGGACTCCCTTCTCGCGTATCATCTTAGGAAATATACTGTCCCGGGACACCAATGCCCTGAAATGGCATCCCGGGAATCAGCGATGCAGAAAGTTTAGGCAGGAACCGCTTGGGAAGTGGATTGCATGAGAATATTATCGATATCAGACCCGTCGAGCACTTCTTTCTCTAAGAGTGCCTCCGCCAAACGCTTTAGACTGACCATGTTTTCCGTGAGCAGCCGCTTTGCCCGCTCATAGTTTTCTGTCACAAGCCGCTTGACTTCCTGATCAATTTCCATGGCTATTTGATCGCTAAAATCGCGCTGGCTCCCCATCTCCCGCCCAAGAAAAACCTGTTCGTTTTGTTTGCCAAACGTCAGAGGACCCATTTTTTCGCTCATGCCCCATTCACAAACCATCTTCCTCGCAAGGTCCGTCGCGCGTTCTATATCGTTTCCAGCTCCAGTCGTCATCTCATTCAAGACCAACTCTTCCGCCACACGCCCTCCCATGAGGATGGCAAGCTGGTTGAGCAAATAGCCTTTTGAATAACCATGCCGGTCATCGGTAGGGAGCTGCATCGTGACGCCCAAGGCGCGGCCTCGAGGAATAATGGTTACTTTGTGTACGGGGTCCGTTCCAGGAAGCAGCTTGGCGATCAATGTGTGCCCGGCTTCATGATATGCCGTCGTCTTTTTCTCCTCTTCGCTCAAGAACATACTCTTTCGCTCTGCCCCCATCAACACTTTATCTTTGGCCATCTCAAAGTCGATGACTTCCACTTCTTTCTTATTGAGTCGCGCAGCCCAGAGCGCCGCTTCGTTGACTAAGTTTTCCAAGTCAGCCCCTGAAAATCCAGGTGTCCCGCGCGCGATTTTCTCCAACTCCACGTTCGCCGCAATCGGAACTTTCTTTGTATGCACCTGGAGAACCTCGACACGACCACGCATGTCCGGACGATTCACCACGACTTGCCGATCAAACCGCCCGGGCCTGAGCAAGGCAGGGTCGAGGACATCTGGCCGGTTGGTCGCAGCGACCAAGATCACACCCTCTGTCGTATCGAACCCGTCCATCTCGACGAGCAATTGATTGAGCGTCTGTTCACGCTCATCATGACCTCCACCCAACCCTGCTCCACGAAGCCGGCCCACTGCATCGATTTCGTCGATAAAGATAATGCAGGGAGCATGTTTTTTCCCCTGTTCGAAAAGATCGCGAACACGAGAGGCTCCAACGCCGACAAACATTTCTACGAAATCCGATCCGCTGATACTGAAGAACGGCACACTGGCTTCCCCGGCAATGGCCTTGGCCAGCAGCGTTTTCCCTGTACCGGGAGGGCCGACGATTAAGACGCCCTTGGGAATCCGACCGCCGAGCTTTTGGAACTTGCGCGGATCCTTGAGAAACTCAATGATCTCCAGCACCTCATTTTTGGCTTCATCGCAACCGGCAACGTCGGAAAACATTACCTTCTTGCGCTCTTCCGTTAGCAAACGGGCGCGGCTCTTTCCAAATGAGAGAGCCTTATTGCCTCCCATCTGCATTTGCCGCATCAAGAAAAACCATAATCCCAAAAACAGCACAAACGGTCCCCAGGTCACAAGAAATGTAATGTACCAGGGGCTTTCATCCGGCGGCTTCGCCTCAATCTGCACTCCCTTGTCCCGTAAGACCTGCACCAATTCAGGATATTCCACCGAATAGGTTCGAATACGGGTCTTGTCTTTCAAAATGGCGCTGATATGGCTGGCCTTTATGATGACCCGTTCGATCTCTCCCTTATCGAGTTTGGTCATGAACTCGCTAAATATCACATCTTCTTCAGGTTCATGGTGCGGCACACTGAATAAGTTGAACAGCAAAATCATGAAGAGGCCGACGACGACCCAGAAAAGTATGTTCTTTGTCCTGGAATTCATCCAGATCTCCTTGTGGATGGCACGCTCAATTGGTCAGAAAAACCAAGAACGTGTTTCATGTTACCACAGGCATATTCAACCTGACAACCGTGCGATCAACAACATCATGGCCTTACTCTTGATCACCCTCAATATCCAAAACCGCCAGATACGGAAGGTTCCGGTACTTCTGTTGGTAGTCAAGCCCGTATCCGACCACATACTTGTTTGGAATCTTGAACCCTATATAGTCGATGGCGACATTGATGATCCGACGGTCTGGCTTGCTCAGTAACGCACAGATCTTGATAGACCGAGGTTTCTTTTTCGTCAAAGTCTTGACCAATTGTTGGACTGTCAGCCCGGAATCGACAATATCTTCCACCAGCAAGACATCTTTCCCCTTGATGTCCTCCGTCAACTCCGTTACCACTTTAACCGTTTTAACCTTGCCGGACGTTGCTGCCCGAGACCCGTCACTCGTGACCATAAGAAAATCCACCCGCATCGGAATTCTGATTGCGCGGGCCAAATCGGCATAGAAGGCATAGGCTCCCTTCAACACCCCCACCAAGACGAAGTCCTTCCCCGTATAATCGGTCGTGATCTGCTTGCCCAGCTCCCGAATCCGGGCACGCATTTCTTCCTGTGTCACGATCGGCCGGCCGAAGATCCGTTCCATGCTTTCTTACTCCTTCCCCGACACCCAATTACGCACCGACACAACCACACAGCGTGTCGTCCCACCGCGAACGACAAAGCGCTCGTCCTGCCGCATTCCCACCACCCAGAGAATTCCCTCGGGCGCCACCAGTAGTGGAACCGTACCCCGTACCTGGCGAGCAATCTTCCTGTCGGTAAAGAAGTCTTGCAGCTTCTTACTCTTCCCCCGCATCCCGTAAGGGAAGAATCGATCGCCAGCCTGCCAAGCGCGAACGACCAAGGGTTCTGAAAGCCGGTCGGCGTCGAATACTGCTAGTTTTGCTGAGGGAGACCTACCCAGCTCTTCCGCAGCACGACGCATCATGAGTTGTACATCAATTTGCTGATTCGTTCTAGCCCAATAGACTGTGGAAGGCACTGGAACTGTGAGCGTCTCCCCCTTCTCTTGCGCGACATCGATCTGATGGCTGTAACCTCCTCCTGCCCCTGGACTAAATCGCGCTTCTCCCTGATCGAGAGTCATCACGGCCTGCTTCAAAGATAGCCGAGATCCACTCCTTCCCTTGAGAAGGACACGCCGAATCGACTCAACCAGATGAAGGCTGCTGGATCGCCCCTCTTCATCGTAAGTCCGCAAGATTGTCCGAACCAGCCGCCGTTGAATCGCAACCGGTAACTCAATGAAGGCTCGGCGATCGACTCGTTGCACACCGTTGGAGTCCTGTCTGACGAGTGTGTCCGCGAATGTACCTGTCACATGCTCCAGGTATCGTTCATCCTCGCGAAATACGTCCGCCTGCCGCTGCAGCACCCGCACGGCAGCCGGCGCCAACCGCGTGATGGCAGGGAGGAGTTCCTTTCTGATCCGGTTACGATGATAGAGCGGCTTGTCATTGCTCGAGTCACGACGATAGGTCAGCCCTTCATGATCCAGATACGCGACTACCTCTTCGTGGGTCGCTGCGAGCAGAGGACGAATAATCTTGTCTTCACGAGCGTACGGCATTCCCGCCAAGCCGGTCAGGCCTGCCCCCCGCAACAACCACATGAGTACCGTTTCCACCTGGTCGTTTGCTGTATGACCGACCGCAATACGGTCAGCCCCTACCTCGTGAGCCAGTTGTTTCATGAAGTCATAGCGCGCATCGCGCGCCGTTGCCTGAAGCGATGAGCGCTGTTGTCGTTTGACCAGTCTGGGTCGATGAATGACAAAAGGCAGTTGCCGTTCCAGGCAAAAGGCCTTGACGAACGATTCGTCTTCATCGGACTCTGCTCCACGCAAGCCATAGTTACAATGGACTGCGGTTAAAGAAAGCCGCCAGGGTCCGGCAAGCCGATGGAGCAGTGACAATAATGCGACCGAGTCGGGCCCGCCTGACACCGCCACGAGCAAGTGTTGACCAGAAACGAATAATTGTTGCTGACGCGCCGTTCGAATAAGTTGAGCCAACAGCGCCGGTCGCGCCCCGCCCGCGCCCGCCGCGGAGCGCGATCGTTGAGCCGCGCACGCACCGCGCCGCTGCTGGCGGGGACGATCGCGCTCGTCGCGCTCGACGTCGCCAGGCTCGCGGCCGCGGGCGCTCCGCCGGCGGGCGTCGCCTTCGCGCAGGCGACCTGCGGCATCGGCCTCGGCCCGGTCACGTCGCCGGAATGGAGCTTCTTCAGCCTCGACCCGCGCACGCAGGCGGCGTGCGAGAGCGAGCTCTTTCCCAT
>DATIQH010000165.1:0-4322 GCA_035471155.1 Nitrospiraceae bacterium
ATCGATGGACACGGTGAAGGCCGTACCGAAGGTGGCGATATTCTCAATCGCCTGCTGCGGGAGATGCAGTTCTTCGACTCGCTGGGGCGTCAGGGCGAGACAGATCAACCCCCGGGCATGCCGGGCCATGAAATTCACAGCCTGGGGCGTCACGTGTTGCGCGGCGATGACGAGATCGCCTTCGTTCTCACGATCTTCGTCATCGACAAGGATGATGAACTTCCCCTTCGTGATGTCCCGAATGGCGTCTTCGATGCTGTGAAAGGGAGTGTCTATAGTTTTCATGTTGAATGTTCGAAGGTTAATGGACGATCAATTTATCATTTAACATTGAATATGTAACATTGTTTTTTTGGCCCGACCGTCAAGGGTGAATTCATCAGGAGGAGGGTCCTGCCAATGAGGCCGATCGAGTCCGCAACGCGACGATTACGGTTCCCCAGGCGCAGACACCGCATCCCGCAAAGAGCCAGAGACCCAGGTCATAGTTCCCGGTGAGCCCCTTCAAGGTTCCCGTGACGATGGGCAAGAGAAATCCCCCGAAACCGCCGGCGGCTCCCACCACGCCCGATGCGAGGCCGATGTCTTTCGGGAACCATTCGGCCACTAATTGGAAGACCACGCCGTTCCCGAATCCCATCGCACCGGTTGCGATCACCATCATGACCACGGCGATGGGGAGCGAGGGACTCGTCACCGCCACAACCGAACCGACAAGAATCGGCAACACATAATAGAGGGTCCGGAGGCCGCCCTGTCGATCCGCAACGTAGCCCCCTACAGGGCGAATCAGGCTGCCGAAGAGCCCGCATAACGCTGCGACGGTCCCGGCCATGACCGCATCCAGCTCATAGAGGTCGTGCAACAGCAACGGCAGCAGACTGCAGAATCCGACAAACCCGCCGAATGTCACGGCATACAAGAAACAGAGCCAATAGGCAGACCGTCCGCGGATGAGTTCCGCCGCATTGCGCCACCATTCGGCGCGATAGGGTTCCAGGCTCGACTGTTCCCGTGGCACGAGAAGCGTGAACAGGACCAGCGTGACGCAGACGATACCGGCCATCAAGACACAGACATAATGCCAATCCATCGCGGCAGCCCAGCGCGGCGCGAGAAACAGGATCAGCACAGTGCCCACGTTCGCCGATGCGGCCAGACCCAACACGAACCCGCGCGCAGCCGGTGGATAGGCTCGCCCAGCAATCGGCAACGACACGGCAAAACTCGCGCCGGCGGCGCCGAGAAGCAGCGCGAAGACCAACGCTTCGTGATATCCCGATACGCCCAGCCATCCCCAGAGCAAGGCAGCCAATTCCGCAAGAAGAATCGCCAGCGCGGTGGACCGTGCGCCGACCCAGTCGGCGCTCCACCCCGCCAGCATCCTGAGTCCGGCCCCGCTGAGCAACGGCAGCGCCACCAGCCACGAGACTTGTTGCGCGCTCAACTGCAGATCGCGCGCGAGTGAAATGCTCATGGCGCCGATCAGCAGCCAGACCATGAAACTGACCGTCAAGTGCAACCAGGCGCCGGCCAAGGACGGCCAATGGCCGCTTCGTAGTACTGTCAGAATCGTCATGCCGTTCTTCCAGGTCTATGCACGAAAAACGACATCATAGGGGACGACGTTTCGTTCACGCAAGGGAACAAGGAGGCTGGCTGGGGTCACGGCCTAAGGTCGAAGGAAAATCTACCTCCATCGTCTGAATCTTAATCTCAGCCGTAGGTGTCTGTTTTTCAGCACCCAGGCGAGAGACTCTTGTGATATTCTCAGCCGTCATGAGTCCGCGCAAGAAGGATCTCGACGAAGAACCGATCGAACCGGAGGTCTTAGACCCGTCCGAGGAGGAGATCGCCGAGATCAGTCCGCCTGCCGAAATATCTCACCGTCTAACCCCGGAAGATCCTCAGCCTGCCAACTCCACCGCCGTGGTGCCGGTCACGGCACTGCAACAATACTTGGCCGAAGTCCGTCTCCATCCCTACCTCTCCAAAGAAGAAGAACTGCGCCTGTTCCATGAATACAAAGTTCAGGGCAACCGCGAGGCCGCCGTGAAGCTCATCATGGCCAACTTGCGCGTATCCATCTCGATTGCCGCCGAATATCTCCACACCGGCGCCGACCACATGGACCTCATTCAAGAAGGCAACATCGGGCTGATGCACGCCATCAAAAAGTTCGACCCGTCGAAAAACGTGCGCTTTTACGCCTATGCCGCCTGGTGGTCTCGGGCCTATATCCTTCGCTATTTGCTGAATAACTATCGCCTGGTCAAGATTGGAACGACCCAGGATCAACGGAAGCTGTTCTATAACCTCAAAAAGGAAAAGGCTAAACTTGAACGGGAAGGGTTCGCTCCTGATACGAAATTACTCGCCGACCGCCTGAACGTGCGGGAGCGCGATGTCATCGAGATGGGACAGCGGCTGGGCAACTGGGAACTCTCTCTCGACCAGCCGATCGGCGAGGACCAGGAAGGTAGTCTCCTGGATGTGCTCCCTTCCCAACAGGTTCCGGCGGACGAGCGGATCGCACAAGACCAATTACAGAAGCTCTTTCGCGCCAAGCTCGCCGAATTCGTCAAGACACTCGATGAACGGGATGAAGACATCCTCCGGAACCGAATTCTGTCAGAAACTCCCCTAACCCTGGACGACCTCGGCACCAAATACTCCATCACCAAAGAGCGAACGAGGCAACTCGAAGCCCGCATCATCAAGCGGCTGCGCGACTATGTTAAGAAAGACATCAAAGATTTCGACCACTTGAGGGTCTGACTTCGTTTTCCATCATTCGCGAAAAGTAATCCTGGAATATCAAATTCTCAATGGGTTATGATCCCCTCTGCGGTGTTCTGAGGGTGCGTGGAAGAATTTCGCTGTTGCCCCCCTTGACTTGGACGAACCCGGGGCTATCTCCACTCCCGTGTCCAAGGATCAGGACCTCTGCTCGTTCTGGAGTACTAACGTTACCCATCGAGTCCAGACCTGTTCTACATCGTCGATATTCACTGGTTTAACTTCATGAGGAGGGTGTTGCTATGAGCACTGCAGCCAAGGAAAAGACAGAGAAGAAGAGCCTAGCCAAAGGATTCCAGCCCCTCGGCGATCGGGTGTTCGTCACCTACACCGAGGAATTGGAACGGACCTCCGGTGGGATTTATGTGCCGGACAGCGCAAAAGAGAAGCCACAACGGGGCATCGTTCAGGCTATCGGCAAGAAGGTTGAGAACGTGAAAGTCGGCGAGCAGGTTCTCTTCGACAAGTACTCAGGCAGTAAGCTCCGCATCGAAGACGAAGATTGTTTGATCCTCAAGGAAGAAGACATTCTCGGCGTCTTCACCAGCTAATCACCATCACACACGACGACGATATATTTTTAAGGGAGGAACACAATGGCAAAGCAACTGATGTACGGTGACGCAGCACGAGCGTCCATCCTCAGAGGGGTGAACCAGCTCGCCGACGCCGTCAAGGCTACACTCGGCCCCAAGGGCCGCAACGCGATTCTCGACAAGAAGTTCGGCGCCCCCACGATTACCAAGGACGGCGTGACCGTCGCAAAAGAAGTTGAGCTCAAGAACCCTTACGAGAACATGGGCGCCCAGCTCGTGCGCGAAGTCGCCAGCAAGACCAGCGACACGGCGGGCGACGGAACCACCACCGCAACAGTGCTCGCGCAAGCCATCTATCGTGAAGGCGCGAAGAACATCACCGCCGGCGCAAACCCTATGGAAATACAGCGCGGGATCAACAAGGCAGTCGAGGTGGTGATCGGTGAGCTGAAGAAACTCAGCAAGCCCTGTCAGAACAAGACTGAGATCTCCCAAGTCGGGACGATTTCGGCCAACAACGACAAGACCATCGGCGACCTCATCGCGGAAGCGATGGAGAAGGTCGGCAAAGACGGCGTGATCACGGTCGAAGAAGCCAAGTCCATGACCACCTCGTTGGACGTGGTCGAAGGTATGCAGTTCGACCGTGGCTACATCTCCCCCTACTTCGTCACCAACGCCGAGCGTATGGAAGCTGTCATGGAAGACCCGCTCATCCTCATTTCCGAGAAGAAGATCAGCAGCATGAAGGATTTGCTGCCGGTCCTCGAGCAAGTCGCTAAGATGGGCAAGCCGCTCGTGATCCTCGCGGAAGACGGACTCTGGAACGATCCGAGATCGTCGCGCAGGCGGACCATCATCGCCCTGCCGGCGGTGCGTCGGGGCGACGTTTTTGCCTGCAACGCGATGATGGTCCGCCTGTGCGACGATCTTGGATCGTTGCAGAGTTTTGGCGTCATCGACGCCCAGGGCACGATCGTCTGTAGC
>DATIQH010000166.1:0-4074 GCA_035471155.1 Nitrospiraceae bacterium
GTCCACATAGACATCGAGAAAATCGATCACCTCGCCATACCGTAATCGATCGATCAAATTCCCGATCGCCCCTCCAAGAATCCCGGCAATACTGAGCTGTCCCATCCAGTCTTTCTTCGGCAACCGGAAGAGAATCGTCCCTAGCAGGGCCAGGGCGAACAGCGACGTGACTCCGAAGAACACCATGCGAAAGGCATCGCTGCTGCCGGCCAGCAACCCAAAGGCAGCGCCGGGATTGCGGATATATGTCAGGCTGAAAAGATTAGGAATAATCGGAATGGATTCATTCAGTCGCATCGACTGCACGATGGACAGTTTCGTCGCCTGATCGATCGCCACGATCGCGCCGGCGAGCAGCGCCAGGAGTAGATAGCGAACAGGCCCGCTCATTATTGCACTGCCTCCACGCAGCGATCGCAGAGCGTCGGATGGTCGGGAAACATTCCGACAGCCGGCCGATAGTTCCAGCATCGCTCGCATTTCAAGCCGGCTGCTTTCAGGATATCTTTAACTGCGAAACCAGCGCCGGGTTCACTCAGCCACATCCCTTCTGTCGGAATCGTTGGCACGAGTTCCAACCCAACCTGAGAAACGATGAAGAGAGCGGACAAATCAGAAGATTTCAGAATTTCATAGCTGTCACCAGTCGCGACGAGCTGCACCTGTGCTTCCAATGGTGCACCGATCAATTTCTCACGCCGCCGCATCTCTAACCCACCTTGCACTACAGTCCTCACATACAGTAACCGTTCCCATCGCTCCGCCAGCTTCTCATCCATCCATTGAGGATTGCCTTTGGGGAACGACGCCAGGTGAACGCTGACTGGTTCTTTTCGAACTACCTCCGGAAGGTTGCGCCAGATTTCTTCAGCCGTGAAGCTCAACACCGGCGCCATGAGCTTAGTGAGCGCAACTACAATATCGAAGAGCACTGTTTGTGAGCTGCGCCGAAACGGCGAATCCGGGCGGAACGTGTAGAGCCTATCCTTAAGAATATCGAGATAGACCGCGCTCAAGTCCACAGAGCAGAAATTGTTCAGTGCGTGAAAGATTGCGTGAAACTCAAAATCCTCATACGCCTGTCGCACTTTTGGAATGAGTTCGCCCAGCTTCATCAATGCCCATCGGTCCAACTCTGGCAACTGCTCATACGGCACACGATCCTTTGTCGGATCGAAATCATAGAGATTGCTCAACAGAAATCGGCAGGTATTCCGAATTTTTCGATACGCCTCAATGAGATGGGTCAGAATCTCAGGAGAGATCCGAATATCCTCTCGGTAGTCCTGCGCCGCCACCCACAGACGCAAAATTTCTGCGCCCGATTGTTTGATCACGTCCTGCGGCGCGACAACGTTTCCGGCCGACTTCGACATTTTCTTACCCTGTCCGTCGAGAACAAAGCCGTGCGTGAGTACCGCTTTATAGGGCGCGCGATGATCGGTGACGACGCCGGCCAGCAAGGCGCTGTGGAACCAGCCTCGATGTTGATCCGACCCTTCAAGATAGAGATCGGCCGGCCACCACTTCCGTCCTTTCAACACCGCGGCATAACTGACGCCCGACTCGAACCAGACATCGAGAATATCCCGCTCCTTCTCAAAATCAGGCCCACCGCACTTCGGACAGGTCGTGCTCTTAGGCAACAGCTCGGCAGCCGATCGCTCGAACCACACGTCGGCCCCTTTGGATTCCATCAACGTCGCGATGTGCTCGATCACGATCGGATCGGCCAGCACAGATCGGCACCCGGTGCAGGTAAAGCCGGGAATCGGTACCCCCCACACACGTTGGCGCGACAAACACCAATCGGGGCGATTCTCGATCATTCCGTTGATCCGATCGCGACCATAAGCTGGAATCCAGCGAACCCGTTCAATCTCCGCCAGCGCCTCTTTTCGAAGATCGTTCGTCTCCATCGAGACAAACCACTGCTCGGTAGCGCGGAAGATGACGGGATTCTTGCAGCGCCAACAGTGCGGATAGGAATGGCTCAACGATCCATGCCCCAGCAAGCGGCCGTTGGCTTGTAGAAATTCCACGATTTTCGGATTCGCTTTCAACACATGCTGGCCGGCAAATTCCTTCACGACATCGGTAAACCGCCCGGCGTTGTCGACCGGCGCCAGAATCTCCAGCCGTTCACCCGGCGAAGCTGTGGCATTGTGTTCAAGGACGAGAATGTAGTCTTCCATGCCGTGGCCCGGCGCAATATGGACACACCCGGTCCCCTGATCGAGGGTCACGAAATCGCCGAGCAGAATCGGTGACAGGCCCGTGGTCAAAGGCCGTTGCGTCTCGATTCCTTCAAAACCTTCGCAACCCTTCTTCACCCCGAATACGCGAGCCCCTTCAAGCTTGCAGGCCTTCGTCACGCTCTCAAGAAGCTTTTCCGCCACGATCAGCACTTCATCGCCGACCTGGACAAAGGCATAGTCGATCTCGCCATGGAGACAGACCGCTTGATTGGCAGGGAGTGTCCATGGGGTGGTCGTCCAGATCACGACGGAGACCGACTTGATGCCGCCGGGGAAGGAGATGCCGGGAAACGTCTGGCTGAGGACCGTGGGCGACGTGACCAACGGAAACTTCACATAGATCGAGGGAGAGGTGTGATCCTCGTATTCAACTTCCGCCTCGGCAAGAGCGGTTTGGTCCGCCGTGCACCAGAGCACCGGCTTCAATCCTTTATAGACGCCTCCCCGCTCCACGAATGCGCCGAACTCACGAATGATCGTGGCCTCATAGCCGGGATCCATCGTGAGATAGGAGTGCTGCCAATCCCCCAAAACGCCGAGTCGCTGAAACTCCTCCCGCTGAATCGTAAAAAACTTCTCCGCATATTCTCGGCAGAGTTTGCGGATAGCCGGAGTATCCAGCGTCTTTTTCTTATCGCCGAGTTCTTTCAATACTTGATGTTCGATCGGCAGGCCATGGCAATCCCATCCTGGCACATAGGGCACCTGGTAGCCTGCCATCGTCTTCGATTTGACGATGATATCTTTGAGAATCTTGTTCAGCGCGTGACCGATGTGGATACGCCCGTTCGCATAGGGGGGACCGTCGTGTAAGACATACAACGGCCGGCCCTTCCCTGCCTCTTGAATCTGTTCGTACAACCGTTCCTTTTCCCACGAAGCAAGAAGTTCAGGCTCTCGCTGCGGCAGGTTCGCCTTCATAGGGAAATCGGTTTTGGGGAGATTGAGTGTAGCCTTGTAGTCCATAACCTGTGTGGTCTCTCGCGAAAACCTTAGAACGTAATTGGGATCAAGGATTGGAATATACCGGAATGACAGGCGGGGCACCAGTCCTTAGCTTTGATGCGGGGTCGTCAAAAACGTCTTCCAGCAAGGCCGCAGCGAGTGAAGACCGGAAGCGTACCCTCTGGGGTACGTTGAGGATCTGAGCGATGCGAGAACGACGCTGGAGGCGTTTTTCACGACCCCATTAGCTGACGGCCATCATGCGATCAAGCGCAACCCTGGCCCAATGCTTCTCGTCGTCCGGCACGACGATATGGTTCACGACCTGGCCTTCGGCCAGGTTTTCCATGGCCCAGCAGAGATGGGCTCCATCGATCCGGAACATCGTGGCGCACTGGCAAACTGTGGAGGAGAGAAAGAAGACTTTTTTATCGGTGAGGTCGCGCTTCAATCGATTGACCAGATTCAATTCGGTTCCCACCGCCCACGCCGTCCCGGCCGGCGCCGCCGTCACCGTTTTGATAATGAACTCCGTCGAGCCGGACAGATCCGCCTTGTTCACGACATCCTCGTGACATTCGGGATGGACGATCACCTTCCCATCCGGATACTGCTTGCGGAAATTGTCCACATGCACAGGCTGGAACATCTGATGCACACTGCAGTGGCCTTTCCAGAGAATGAGCTTCGCGCGCCGGATTGCCGACCCGCATGCACGCTCAGCAACCAGCCGGCCAACGCATCAGCCGCCGCTAACTTCCACAGGAATTCCCTGCGCGTCGTCATTTCAGTCAATGATTCGGTGCGCCACACTATCCACTGCCTCCGCCATCTTCGCCAACGAGTCCTGATCGGCCAATCGGTGGTCGAC